>NZ_JAJNRD010000024.1:0-40206 GCF_022228055.1 Halorhodospira sp. 9621 | reverse complement strand
CCAGGGTCGTATAGCTGCCCCACGGTCGCGCCACGGTGACATGGTAGTCAGCCAACTCGGGCCGTTCGGCAGCGACCTGGGCCACCAGCGGCTTGAGGTCGGCGAGTCGCTCGCGGGGACAGACCAGCGTCGCGTCCCGGGTCTGCACCAGCGCCAGGTTCTCCACCCCGTAGGCGGCGAGCAGACCGCCGTCGGCACTCCAGAGGAGACTGTCACGGCTTTCGACCGGCAGCACCGGCCCGTGACAGACATTGCCACGTTCGTCCTTGGCCCGCTCCTGGTAGAGAGCCTCCCAGCTGCCCAGGTCGCTCCACCCCAGGTCCACGGGCACCACGGCAACCGTCTCCGCCTGCTCGACCAGCCCATGGTCAATGGAGGTCTCGGGCAACTGGCCATAAGCGGTTGTATCGGGCAGAGCATCGCCCTCCGCCCAGCCCTGGACCGCTTCGGCGATCACTGGTTGGTGTGCCCGCAGCAGATCCAGGAAACGATCGGCCCGGAAGACAAACATGCCGCTGTTCCAGTAGTAGCCGCCCCGATCCAGGAAACCCTGCGCAGTCTCAACGCCGGGTTTTTCGACGAAGCTCTGGACCCTTTCGACACCAGCGCCCAACGCCTCGCCGGCCTGAATGTAACCGAACCCTGTTGCCGGCGCCGTAGGGCGAACACCAAAGAGCACCAGATGGCCGGCATCCGCCGCCTGCTCCGCCAGTTCCCAGGCCGCCCGTAGCGCCTCCGGCTGGCCGATGCGGTGGTCCGAGGGGAAAACCCCGACTAGGGCATCCGGCGTCTGCCGGGCGATGCCAGCCACCGCCCAGGCGATGGCCGGGAGAGTGTTGCGGGCCGCCGGCTCGGCCAGCACCCGCTCGGCCAGCGGTGCGGCCACCTCATGCAGCTGCCCTTTGACCTCGAAGCGGTGATCGGCATGGGTCACCGTAGTCACCCGCTCCGCTGCCACGGCAGGCAGAAGCCGCCCAGCGGTCTCCTGGAGCAGGGTCGCCTCCCCGGTAAGGGCCAACAGCTGTTTGGGCATGTTCCGCCGGGAGAGCGGCCACAGGCGCGTCCCAGACCCACCGGCGAGGATCACCGCATGACGCCGATCCGCCCGCGATACCTCCCCCGACTCTCCCCCGTCCCTGCCGCTTGCGCCGCTCACGCCATCCGCCATCGCTGACCTCATCCATGCTGTTGTGGGTTGGCCGCCGCAGGGTGATTTTCCGAATCATCGCCCCGCGGGGCCAGAAAGGCCTTGTAAAACAGATGCCGTGCCAGGAGAAGCGGCGGCATCTTGAGCCAGTGGCCGCGGAGGAAAACAAACGCCCGCGCCAATAAATCGATCCAAGGGGTCGCAGAGACCCGACCGTTCAAAGCATGATGGAACATCCGGCGACTGAGCCAGCGTGCCGGTGGGCTCGCCACATGGTCGCGAAGCCGTCGCTCCACGCTCTCCGGAATCGCGGTCCCGAAGCGGCTCTGACAGCAGCGGATCGCCGGCTCCACCAGCCAGGCCACTCGGAGCGCCTCTGCCTCATCCAGCAACTCCTCCCAGAACACCGGCCCGTGCTGCGCCCGAAAATGCTCGATCAGGGCGTGGATGTCGTAAAGGTCCCTCAGCCCCCGGTCCCAATCGGTCTCCGAGAAAAGGTGGACGATGGCGTGCAAAACCAGGTGCCGGGGGGCCGGCAGCTGGAGCCGGTCCATGCCCTCGATGGGGCGAGCCGCGGACAGGAGTCGTTCCGGATCCACCGCCACGGCGAAGGTGGCGGGCAGGATGTTGTGGTGCAGGTCAAGCGCGGTACCACGCTTGACGTGCTGCAGCGGCGGCAGCTCATGCATCCATTGCCGGTAGTAGCGCTGGTCATAGGCCGAATGGTGTGTACCAAACCAGCCCTCGTAGAAGAGCACCGCCTCCGCCCGCTCGACCTCGTCACGGCCGAAAAGCAGATCGATGTCCGCCGCGATGCGGCCGGCAGCGTTCGGCAACCCCGCCAGGACGTAAGCACCGCCCTTGAGCACCAGAGGCGGCGTGAGGTTACGGATCAGCCCGCCGTCGAGTTGCTCAAGCTCCCAGCGCAGGGCGGCGGCGTTGGTCTCGGCGGTCAGCGCCGCCCCCCATAGGTGGCCAGCCGCCCACTCCGGCAGACGCTCGGCCACGCCCGCCTCTACGGCGCGATGCCAGAGGGCCCCGAGCAGCAGATTCTCTCGGCCCACGGCCAGCATCTCGGTCCACTCCCGTCCCGAGCGCTCCAACAACGACACCGGCCGCGCCAGGCCGTCACACAGAGCTTGGGTGGGATCCGGCTGCCAGGTCTTCAAAGATGGGGATCGCCTCTTCCAGTCGGCTGTAGCGGAAATCGTAGCCTTGCGCCTGCTCGACGATGTCCACGGTGCGGTGGAACGCGCGGGCCCCAAGGGCAGCATAGTTAAAGGAGTTCCGCGCCAACCCCATGAAGGTCTCCCCCTCGGGACGCTCGCTCAGCACCGCCGGACCGCGCGGTTGATAACGGGGGAAGACCACCCATGCGGGTGTCGCCGGCTCGTTCGCCCGCTGTACACTATCTCGCGGTGGGCGCATATGAGCTACCGACCCTTTCAAGGTATCGTGGCAGCGCTCACTCAGAACAGCATCCGGAGCGAAGGCCCGAATCACATCGACGGAGGCGTTCTTCAAACTCACCGGCCGACTCAGGCCAAAGACCCGCGCCTCGCCACTCGCGAGATCAACCAGCGTGGCCTCATCGCTGAGCAACCGCCAGCCGCTGCAGGCCAGCGCCGCACAGAGGGTGCTCTTCCCCGACTCCGGTGGCGCCGGCATGATAACGGCCCGGCCATTCTTCTCCAGGCAGGCGGCGTGGAAAAGCAGGAAGTGTTTGACCTGCATTCCCACGCACCAGTTTAACCCCCACTCAAGCATCGGAAACGCCTGATTGCCAGGGAGCGGCTTGAAGATATTCTTCCGATCAGCGTAGAAGAGCGCTTGTGGCCGATAGAAACGCCGAACCCCGAGAGGCCGCCGGACCTCGCACACGAAGTCGGCGCCGTCCTCAGGCTCAACCACCCGGTGATAAGCGTAAAGGTTCCAAAGACCTTCGGCGACGCTACTCAGTCGACTTTTGAGGAGGGCGCGCAAAGGGCCGGTTTCAATGACCAGGCGCCCGGCGGCGAGGCGCTCCGCAAGGTGGGCGTAACCCAGCTCAGCTACCGACGTCATCCCGGGTCTCGTGAATCAGCCCAGCCTCCAGAAGCGAGTCCAGAGCCAGCGACAGCCGCTCGGCCACCCACGCCTCCTGCTCATCCTCAAGCACCCCAGACAGCTGCGACCAGCAGAGCGGCCCCCCGCGCCCCAGGTACCGAAGGATGCGAACCGCATCGCGGGAGACGACGTAGGTATTGCCCATCCCGACACAGTAGACGAGCCCGTAGGCGCCGACGACTCGGATCTCGAAATCCTTTTCCCGCACTGCCCCGTAATACGATCTCAAAATCGTACGATACCCGGTGCGCCCCATTGGGCCCACTAAAAGTTCACTAGGCCGGAGTCTTTGTTGAATCCCTGTTTTCCGCTTTGCGTGTTCTTGAGAAAGGCAATCACCCCATCGATGGTCAGTTCATCGCCTGTGCTCGGGATCTGGTAATAGTCGCCATCCAGCACGGCTTTCACCATATCGATGATTTCTTCTCTCGTGGGCCTGTCCGAGGTGTACTTGTTATCGATCCTGCTCATATACGCAGCTGAACCGAATCGGATCACCTTACGCTCTTTATCGGTGACCTCGACAAAGTTCCTCTCGACGATGTCTTTACCCCGCCCGGAAGTGGCGTAATTCAGATCAAGACTTTCGCCTTCTGAGTTGGTGAACTCCGAATCGGCAAAACCGAAGGCCCGATTGAAATCAACGCTTTTAGCAGCGCCGGCGCCTCCTCCCTGCCCCTGAGGCGAATGGTTTCCCCAATGGCCTGGGCTCTCTCCGCCGCAATCTTCGGCTTCTCCGTGCTGGGACGTATTCCCCGACACCCAACCTGATGGATGGCAGTTCCCCGGCGTACCGCTACTCGCCCGAAGCGGATTCGAGTACAGGGTCATCAGCACAGGCACACTGCCCAGCGCCGCTTGTCCGAAGCGCCGGCGCGACATGCCCCGGCTTGGGGCTGCGTGGTCCGGCCCGTTGGCGTCGTGGTGCGGTCCTGGGGCTTGGTTGCGCTCGTGCTCCGTCATCGCGGGCTCCCTCAGAGGTCGCGCTGCTTGGGTTGTTCGGCTTCCTGTCCACCGATTCCACTCTACTGGCAAGATTCGTACCGATGAGCGGCGGGACGACTCAGCCCTCTGTTCCGTCAGGGTGTTGACGCGTCCTTCGAGGTCGCTTCCCTCTCCCCGAACCGCCCGATGTAAAACCTCCTGACGGTATCGGTCCCACAACCGGGGCCGCCCCACCAGCCTCAACCGACTCGGGCCCGGATGAGGAAGGAGTGGCAGAGACGCCGTTCCAGTGCCGGCACGATCCGCAGTGCACCGCGCACCACGCTCTGCTCCACCCAAGGCTGCAGTCGGGCTATCCGCCCGGGCAATAACAGCAACCAGGCAACCTCCCGGACCTCCACGCCCATCGTCTCGAAGTCCTCAACGACGGCAGTATAGTCGTCATAGCGCAGGTGCGGGGAACGGCCGGCCCGCCTGCGGCGCCACTCGGCGAGGACCGTGGGCAAACACCCGGCGTTGAGGGCGTCCACCCAGATTTCGCCGCCGGGGCGCACCACCCGGGCCATCTCCGCCAGCGCGGGGCGCGGCCCCGGCAGCGCCTGGAGGACCCCGAGGCACAGCACGCCGTCGAAGAGATCATCGCCAAAAGGCAGCCGCTGGGCATCTCCGGCCACCCAGGGAATCTCCGACTCGCTGCGCTGCTGCGCCTTGTGCAGGGAAGGTGGCGAGTAATCCAGGCCGACCACCTCACGCCCGCCTGCCCGCAGATAGCGCGTGTAGGTGCCGGCACCGCAGCCTAGGTCCAGCCACCGGCCCGCCGGGGCATCCACCTGCTCCCAGATTTGGCGAAACTGGCGGAAGCGGGCATCCAGCCCGGTGGGCGTCCACCCCGCGATCCCGGCATCATCCTCCAAGGTGGCGCCGCGCTGCATGAACCGCCGCTGCCAGCACCGCGCAAAATCAGGATCGGTCACCGCGCCTCCCTGTCTCGTGATCCGGCTCGTCGAGCCGCCCGCTGCCTGGACCGGCATGACCCGCTGCCACTCCCAGCAAGAGCACCAGGTAGAAAAGCAGCGCGATATGGGGATTGAAGAAGATGGTCGCGAACATCGCCACTGCCAGCGCCCCGGTGATCCCCGCGCCAGCCGCCAGCGCCGCCAGCGTCGGCGGGCGGGCGTACGGTACGAGGGCCCACAGTCCGGTGGCGACGAGCACCACCCACAGCACCGCCCCCGCGACCCCCTGGTCGAAGTAGAGCTCCAGCAGCTGGTTCTCGGTGCGCCAGGCGTCGTAGTTGCTCGTGGTATAGAACCAGTGTCGCCCTGCCGCCGCAAACGTCCCGTTTTTGAGCAGCTGAGGGCCGTCGCCCCGGTGAATGCGGATCTCGTCCATGAGCAGTGGCCCCGGCAAGCCATCCTCGCGACTTAGCGAGAAGACCAGCGAGCGCTCTAGCCCAGGCATCCCGCGCCCGGCGGGCGGTTCCAACCGGAGTGCTGTCTCACGCCACTGCGCGCCGCCCCCGTCGCCGAGGCCATCAAACTGGATCCACCCCTCCACGCACTCGACCGGGTAGACCAGGGACTCCTCACAGAGGGCCGCACGCAGCCGGGCGCCCGGCGGCCCCTGCACCCGGAGCACAACCTCCACCCACTCCGGTCGATCGGCGGCGGGCAGCCGCTGGGCAAGGCGCCCGGTCGGATCCTTGCCCATCCAGAGCATCGCGGTCTCGCCCTGCCCCAAGAAACCGTACTGTCCAACGGGATCGTCTACCTGCGCTGCGGTGCGGTAGGCCGCCGGGAAGGTCCCCACGCCGTGCCCCACCCAGGGCGTCCGGGCCATTTCGCTCGAGAACTCCAGGATCGTCTGCCAGCGATCCCAGCGTCCCTCCGCATCGCGGCTTGTACTGGACCAGCGGTCGCTGGCGAAGCCGTCGAGCATCGCCAGGGCGATCCCGATCGCCACCGGGATCGGGATCCACGCCAGCAGGATGCTGGACCGGCGACTCCGCCCCCCGGCACGGGTCAACAAGGGCCCACCGAAAAGCGCCAGGACCAGCAAAGCCACGGCAGCCGCCAGCCACGCCGAGCGCGTAAACGTCACCACGGTGGCGTAGCTGACCAGCAGGCTGACCGTCAGCGTCCAGAGCAGCGCCCAGCGGCGCCGGGTCCAGGCCCAGACCAGCGCGAAGGGGATCGTCAGGGCGAGGAATGCCGCCAGGCTGGGCCCACCGACGTGCATGTCGGTGAACCAGCCGGCCACCCGGAAGCCGCTCTCGGTGTCCCAGAGTCCGGGGTAGACCGCCCGCTCGCGAACCACTGCGGCCACCGCAGCGAGACACCCCAGCGCCATCCCCGGCACCAGCCCGCACAGGAACTGCTCGCGGGGCGGATCCGGGGCGTAGCGCACCAGCAACAAGGCGCCGAACGCCAGCACTACGCCGGAAGCGGTGCGGCCGGTGTTCCAGGGCGCGGCGTAGTCCACCCAGGGCCCCGGTGCCTGGGTCAGCCACCACCAGACGGCCACCCCAACGCCGAGCGCCGTTGAGGCGAACAGTCCGTAAAACGAGAAGCGCAGCGGCGCTGGCAGCAGGGCGGGCAACCCCGGCGAACGATCCGAATGCTGAAGCGCCGGCCAGCGCACGAGTGCCACCGCGAAGGTCATCATGAGAAGCAGCTCCACCTCCCCGAAGTGAAGCCACCCGGTCCACGGCATCCCGTCGAGCAGGGCCACCGCAGACGGCAAGACCCAGAGCCAGGCCAGGGGGTAGCGAGTCAGGACAACCGCGTAGGCGACCAACCCCACCGCCAGCCAGGCCCCGCCCTGGGGCCAATGGAGCGCCAGCGTGAGGGTCAGCAGGGCGAGCAGCAGACCACCCACCTGGGGCATCCATGCCCCCCATCCCACCGTTGACCTCCAGCAAAACCTGCCGGGACCTGTACACTCGTTGGTACGTCGCACGCTCACGGATGCACCTGTCAGGGATATGGCGGAACGACTCCACGACCTGCTCCTCGCCCCGGCCCACGAGCAAGCCGGCCGGATCGCGTTGCGCCAGGCGGGCAACCCGGCGGCGCTCCTTCGCTACGAGCAACTCGCCGAGGAGGTCGAGCGCACCGCCGCCGCGCTGCTTGATCAAGGCCTTGAACCGGACGATCGGGTGGCAGTCTACTTGGAAAAGCGGCCGGAAGCGGTGGTCAGCCTCTTCGCGGCGGCGGCTGCCGGCGGCATCGCAGTACCCATCAACCCGGTCCTCAAACCCGCGCAGGTCGGCCATATCCTGCGCGATGCTGGCGCGCGCTTTCTGATCACCTCCGCGGCTCGCTGCCAGCCCCTCCAGGCCGAATTGCCACACTGCCCGACCCTTGGGCACGTCTGGTGGGTGGAGGATACACCGGCGCCGGACGCCCTGCCTCGAGGCATTGCGGGCCATCGCTGGGATCAGCGGCCGCGGCGCGCCCCCGAACCACGTCCCCGGCGTATCGAGCACGATGCGGCGATGCTGCTCTACACCTCCGGCAGTACCGGTCTACCCAAGGGCGTGGCCCTCTCGCACCGCAACCTAACCGCCGGGGCCGCGAGTGTCGTCGCCTACCTGGAGAACGACGCCGAAGATCGCATCCTGGCGGCCCTGCCGCTGAGCTTCGACTACGGCTTCAGCCAGCTGACCACCGCTTTCATGGTAGGCGCTGAAGTCGTTCTTCACGACTACCTTTTGCCGCGGGAAGTCCCCCAAAAGGTAGCGGAGCACGGCATCACCGGGCTCGCAGGCGTCCCACCCATGTGGTTCGACCTGGCCGCACTGCCTTGGCCGGCGGCCGCGCACACCCACTTGCGCTATGTCACCAACTCCGGTGGGGCCCTGCCTCGCCCGACGCTGGAGGCACTGCGCCGCCAGCTCCCGGAGGCGAAGCTCTACCTGATGTATGGACTGACCGAGGCATTCCGCTCCACCTACCTGCCCCCCGAGGAGCTCGACGCCCGCCCGGATTCCATCGGCCGAGCCATTCCCAATGCCGAGGTCCAGGTGGTTCGGCCCGACGGCAGTGCTTGCGCCCCGTACGAGCACGGTGAGCTCATCCACCGTGGCCCGCAGGTGGCACTGGGGTATTGGAACGCCCCCGAGGCCACCGCAGAGCGCTTCCGGCCCGCTCCCAACCGGCCGGCTGCGCTACCGTCCACGGAATACGCTGTCTGGTCCGGCGACACGGTCTACGCCGATGAGCAGGGCTTCCTCTACTTCGTCGGACGTACCGACGAGCTGATCAAGACCTCGGGCTACCGGGTCAGCCCCCAGGAGATCGAGGCGGCGGTGCTGGAGATACCAGGGGTGCAGGAGTGCGTTGCCATTGGCCTGCCGGGCCCGCGGCTGGGTCAGCGCATCGCGGTGGTGATCGCCACCGCCGCCGGGACAGGCATCGACGCGGAGACGATCCGCCAGGCCTGCCGATCGCGCCTGCCCTCCTTCATGGTCCCGGAAACCTTCCGGATCCAGGGGCACGGCCTCCCGCGAACCGCCAACGGCAAGATCGACCGTACCGCCCTGCGCCACCATCTACTCGATACCGAGGCCCGCGACCATGCAGCGCCTTGAAGAACTGCCCTGCATGCGGACCTTCACGGTGCGCGACGGTTGCCTGAGCCTGAGCGGCAGACCGGTCCCTGAGCTGGTAGCCGAGGCCGGCGGGACACCGGTGTATCTGTACGACGAAGCCATGCTGCAGACGCGGCTGGCCGAACTCCGGGGCGCCCTCCCCGGCGATGTGGCCGTGCATTACGCCGTCAAGGCGAACCCCATGCCGGCGTTGCTCCAGTGCCTTGCCGACCGCGTGGATGGATTCGATATCGCCTCTGCCGGCGAGTTGGAGCGGCTGCTTGCCATCGGTGTTGCCCCGGACCGGATCAGCTTTGCCGGCCCGGGCAAGCGCGATGACGAGCTTGCCGCCGCCATTGCGGCCGGGATCACGCTGCACATCGAGTCCGCCGGCGAACTGGAGCGGGTGGCGGAGCTGGCGACCCGTTCCGAAGCGAGACCCCGGGTCGCCCTGCGCATCAACCCAAACTTTGAACTCAAACGCTCTGGCATGAGGATGGCCGGCGGCCCGCAGCCCTTTGGGATCGACGCCGAGTGCGCACCGCAGCTCCTGCAACGCATGGATGCGCTGCCGGTCGCCTTCCAGGGCTTCCACCTCTTCGCCGGCTCACAGAATCTGCGCACCGATCTGCTGATCGAGGCACTGGATCCGATGTTCCGGCTCCTCGGCGACCTGGCCGCGCAGGCGCCCGAACCGGTCCGGCAAGTCACCCTGGGGGCCGGACTCGGCATCCCCTACTTCCCCGGCGATCAGCCGGTGGACCTGCCCGCCTACGCCCGGGCGCTGGATATCTGCCTGGCCCAGCGCGCGGAGAGCCTTCGGGGAGCCCGGATCGCCCTGGAGCTGGGCCGTTACCTGGTGGGTGAGGCCGGCGTCTATATCACCCGGGTGATCGACCGCAAGATCTCGCGCGGACAGGTCTATCTGGTTACCGACGGGGGCATGCACCACCACCTGGCAGCCTCCGGCAACCTCGGCCAGGTCGTGCGACGCAACTTCCCAGTGGCGGTGGCCAACCGGATGGACGCACCAGCCCAAGAGACCGCTACCGTAGTTGGCCCACTGTGCACCCCCCTGGACCGCCTCGCCGAGCAGGTGGAACTCCCCACCGCCGAACCGGGGGATCTGATCGCCGTCTTCCAGTCGGGGGCCTACGGGCTGACGGCCAGTCCGGTGCACTTCCTCAGCCATCCCTTGCCGAGGGAGAGACTGATTCCGTTGAACAAGGAGGGTTCAGGCCATGGCCACACCCGTTGACACCTTCCAGCGCTATTTCCGGTACAGGCTGCGCCGCGGACGGGGTCACGATGTGGTCTCCGTCGTCTACACAGGGGACTCGGCGCAGAGCCCATCGCAGGAACCACAGACTTCGGCCTCGGTTGAACTGGTACCGCAACAACGCACAGCCCTGGTCCGGGATATCCGCATCACCCCAGAGTTCCAGCTGCGCGAGGATGAGGGCGAAAACACACACGGCGACCTGAAGCGGTTACGCCACATCTACAGCCGAACCTTTCCACTACCCTACGCGGCGGCGATGGCCGGGGCCCTGGCCCACGCCAGCAACCGCGACTACCAAAAGCTAAGGGCTTATCTCTCAAGGGATGAGATCCGCATCCTGCCGCGCCTTTTCGCTTTGGAACACTGCGGCGATCGTGAGTATCAGGGACAGACGCGCCAGCTTCTGAACACCGCGGCGGAGCGCATGCCGGTGTTCTACGAGTTCGTCTGTATTGCCCACCGACAGCTGAAGGAGTGATGACGCCCCTCGCCGAGCGACCTCCAAGCCATCCCGCTCCTCTGTATTAGCGCGGGGCCGGCGCGCCCCTGCGCGTGAGAGCGAAGGCGAACCAATCGAGCAGGATCACGGCCCCCGCCGCAGCAAGGCCGGCGAGCACTAACGAACTGGAGTCGGGGCGCCCCCCCTCCGTAAACAGCTTGCCGAACTCCACCAACGCGGCGAGACTCACCGCGACCCCGGCCGCCCAGGCTGCAATCTGGTGACGCGTCGCCCGAACCCGCAAGGCCAGGAGCCAGGCGAACACCCCCAATGGTGCATAGAGCAGCAGATGGAGGAGCACGCTGCGTAAGGCCGCAACTTCGGCAACGTTGTAGTGGTAATAGAAAGGGAGCAACCTGGTTCCCTGAAGGGTCTCCAAGGCTTGGTCCACATCCCAGTGGTAGGGGCGGAACTCGTGGCTTCCCACTACAAGAAGAAGGACATAGGGCAGTCCGGCACCCGCCACGATCAATGGCCCCCATTGCCGCAACACGGCCAAAAGGCGGCTGGCGTCGGTCAACATGCTCCGCCCGACGAAGATCCCCAGGGTGATGCCGAAGGCGCGCATCAGTGCCGAACGCCCCTCAACGACCCCGGAGGCCACGAAAAGATTGAGTAGCTCCAGACCCATGGCCACCGCGAGCGCTAACGCCATGCCGGCCTGCCAAGGCTCCTGTCGAGTGCGCGGGATCAGCACGGCCAGCAACAGGCCCAGCGGGATGCTGGCCACCAGCTCGGCACCCCGAAACCCTATACAGGAAGGATCCGCGAGGCAGCCCGCACTCTGCGCCCATAGGCTAAAATCGCTGGATACCAGGCGCTCGGCAAGCGCCCAAGGACTGACCACCAGATCAAAGGGCAGCAGTATCAGTCCAACGTAAGCGACAACGTATGCAGAAAGGACGACCACCAACGCCGCGGGTCCGCCGTGACGTACCTGCTCAAGCCAGCGACCGAGCCAGGTTCGCAGGGCGAACCAACTGACCACCCCGATGACGCCACCGAGGAAATTTCCACTCATATCGGCAATGGCGGGGTAACGAACAGGCAGCCAGATCTGCAGGAACTCGATGGTCATGGTGGTCACCAACGCAACCAAAACCGCGAGCAGACCCATGAAAACCTGCCCCACCCGGTTCCGGACAGCGTGCGTAAGCCAAGCCGCCCAGAAGAACCCCAACGGGATATAGAGCAGAACATTGGCCACCCATTGGCCCTGATTACCTCCGGTGATCCCCCGGAAACCGATGCCGGTGTAGATCTCCCAGGCCCGTTCCAGACTGGTGTCACCGAACTCAAACGGCAGCAAAGTGGCGTAGGCCACCACCGCCAGGCTCAACCAGGCGCCCAATAGACAAGCACGATGGCTTAGTGGGTCGCGACACCGCGGGTCAGCCACGTGACAACCTTCTCGCCGAGGAGTCGGAGCGATGGCATGATAGAGCAGAGACTGACAAAAGCAACCCAGACACCTGCCAAATGGAGAACCACGATAACCGGCTGCTCACGGACGGATCAGTCCTTGGTGAAAAAAATGGGTCCGCTGAACGCTGCGCTGATCCTTCTTAACGGTCTCCTACGAAGGGTTTCTCCGCGCATGGAGGCGCATCGGTACTACCTGCTGGCACAGCCGGTAGGCCGGAATCAGCTCCTGCCGGCCAACTTTAGCCATACCATCCGTGTCGAGCGAACCCCTGCCGACGCCACGATCCTGACCCATTGTGGGCGCTCGGCGGAAGCGGTGCGCGCGCGCGCCCAGGCCGGTGCAGTCTGTTTCGTCGCTTACCAGAACGACGAGGCTAGCGGTTTCCTCTGGCTGCACCCCGGCCCCCACGAGGAGCACACGCATCCCTGCGTGCTGCAACCGACTCCCCCCGGGCAAGCGTGGCTCGATCTGGATATCGTTATCTTGCCTCATGCGAGGCACTCACTGACCTTCGCAGCCCTTTGGGATGCCGCCAACACCTATCTCCGCGAGCAGAACGCATCCTGGTGCCAAAGCCGCATCTCGGCATTCAACACCCACTCCCTGCGCGCCCACCAGCGGCTGGGGGCCCGGGTCATCGGGAGCCTCACCTTCCTTCAGTTTGGACGCTGGCACGTTGTCTTCGGTGGCGCTGCCCCCGGGATCCACCTGAGCACACCTGATCGAGGCAAGCCCGTTGTACGACTGCGAGCGCCGTGCGACACCTGAACGTACATAATTGGGGCCGGGGCCAGATGGAAGGTGGAGTCCGAACCGTGAGCGACCTGAACCGAACTGCCCGCACATTAGCTCTTTACCCACTCATGCTGCTCGCTCTGACCACGGGTCTACTCGCCCAGATGGTCCATGCGAAGCCCCTCGCCGAGAGGGTGGCCGAACTACGCCCCGGCGACGAGCTCGAGCTCGAGCCGGGCACCTACTCCGGCGGCCTCGATCTGCGCGGCCTGAGAGGAACAGAGCAGCGACCGATCGTGATCCGCGGCCCGGAAAAAGGCGAGGGACAGGAAGCCGCTGTGCTGCTCGGTGAATCAGGGCGAAACACGGTCCGCTTCGAGAATTCGGCCCATATCGTACTTAAAAACCTGGAGCTCGATGGCCGGGGGCGGAACATCTCCGCCGTCGTGGCGGAGGCCACGGGCGACTACGCCCATGACATCACACTCGAAGGCCTTTCCATCCACGGCTATGACGCGATTCGCGGCAACTCCGGCATCACCACCCGCTCCACCGCATGGAACTGGGTCATCCGCAACAACGACATCCGCCGCGTTGGAACGGGAATGTACCTAGGCCAACCCGGGGGCGCGCCCTTTATCGCCGGCGTCATCGAGGGCAACCGGATTGCCGAGACCCTCGGCTATGGCACACAGATCAAGCACCAGGGAGATCGCACCATGGTGCCCGGTATGCCAACAGAACCTCAACGCACCATCATCCGCGGCAACACCTTCGACAAGGCCGAGGGCGGCGAGCGCGGCAGTGGCGCCCGCCCCAACCTCCTGGTGGGACACTTCCCGCCCTCCGGGCCGGGGCAGCACGACCAGTACCTGATCCACGGCAACCTCTTCTTTGAGAATCCGCACGAGCGCCTATTCCAGGGAGAGGGCAACGTCGCCCTCTATAACAACCTCTTCGTCAATCGACACAGGGCTTCCGGGCTGGGAGGGGATGGCGCGATCTTCCTGCGTCATAATGACGTGCCCAAAGACCTCTACGTCCTCAACAACACTTTTGTCACCGAGGGATTCGGGCTGCGGATTGCCGAGCCGGATACGGACTACGAGCAGATCGTACAGGGCAACGCGATCTTCTCCGCAGAACCCTTGAGCCTGGATGGCATCGAGGCCCCCTACAACTTCACGGCCAACTTGGCCGCAGCCCGGGATAAACTGGTCAATGCGGACGGCGACTTAGAACAGCTGGATCTGACACCCCGTGCCGGGGCATTGGAACGAGAGGCAGACCTATCCTGGCCCATTGAACTCCCCGGACTGGACCGGGATTACCATGGCGCCCAACGCTCCCAATCGGTCTGGGGCGCCCTGGAGGCGGGAGAGTAACCCCCGCGGTTCGTCAGGCGGTGACCGTTTTCGGCCGACGGATGCAGAGGTTACGAAACATCCGCGCCACAAAGCCGCGGGCATGTCGATCCCACGGCGTAAACCGAGGGAGTTGCCAAGGATCGGCGCACCGTCGCGCCGCCCCCCACGCCGTCGATACCGCGGCCTGAAAGCCGCAAGCCTTCACGAGCTGCACATCACGCGCGGTGTAATCGTGCCCCGGCCGCCCGTTTGGATAGGCAAACAGCCGCACCGGCTCACCGATCACGTCCTCGAGGACCTCGCGGCTGCCCCCGATCTCCGCGCGAGCGGTGGCGTCATCGACACGGCTTAAGATGGGATGGGTGCGGGTGTGCGCCCCGATCTCAAAACCGCCGGCGGCCAACCGACGAACCCCGCCGGTGGTCATCATCAGATCGCATGGCAGCGACACCCCGCTCTCACGCACCAGCCGAGCGACCCCTTCTTCCCGCTCCGCCCCGTCCAGGTGCTTGACAGTACGGATGATCGCCTCAGCCAGCCGGTGCCGATCCTCGTCGCCAGCGATTCGCCAGACGCCAACCCCCCAGGCACTCAAGTCCGTTTGCCCTTTCGGCAAGGCTCGCACGACCTCGATGATCCGGTCATTGAACATGACCCCCCCATCCAGGTAATCCGCGGCGACGAAGCAGGTGGCCGGAAGGCCTAGGGCGTGGAGAACCGGGAGGGCGCAGTGGAGATTGTCGGCGTAACCGTCGTCAAAGGTGATACAGGCAGCCCGCGGCGGCAACCGACCGCGCCGCAACGCGGCCACGGCCTCGGACAAAGGCAGGACCCGGAACAGCGCCTGGACCCAGGCCATCTGCTCGGCGAACTCGGCCTGGTCGGGCTCCCCAGGCCGCAGCGGATCCCGCTCGGGCAGGACCCGGTGGTAGATCAGGATGCTCAATGCCCCGCTGCCCCCCGGCGCCAGGAGCCGCAAAGGGAGCCGCGCTGCGGCGAGCGCTGCCTGCTCGACCCGAGAAGGTGCCACCGGAACGCTCATGCGAACAGCCGGTCGGAGACCGGCCCCTCCGCCTCCGGCGGAATGAACGGTTCATCGGCACTACCCGGGCAATTGGTCAGCTCGCCGACGAAACAGTGCTGCCCATCCGTGTAGAGATCGACGCGGATGAACTCAAACGGCGCAGCCAAGGCAGCGGCCAGGTCGAGCATCTGCTGCAGGTTCCCGGGGCGCGGCACGGACCGATCGGCCGGCGGATAGAGCATGGAGGCGCACAGGTCTTCCCACTCCGGCGTGTAGAGCGCCCGCGTGTGGCGGACATGCCGATCCAGATCCACCTGGATCAGGCGGGGCTCGCCCCGATAGCAGAAGATCTTGTAATCAGCGATATTGGTATCCTCGAAGAGGATCGGCTCGACGATCACCCGCGGCTGCAGGTAGCGGTGGTTGATCTCACGCATCGTGTCGTAGTGGTTGTGATCGAGCCAATCGACCAAGCGCTCACGATCCACCGGAGTCTCCGTCGTGTGGAAGACCACCTCGCCGGAGAGGTGGGTGGGTTTGATGCAGCAACGCTCGGGCAGCTGCGCCTGCCGCACTGCTTCTGGCGAATCAAGCAACGCCAGAGTCGGCACGTTGTACGACCCCCCAACCTGCGCCCGCACGTAGAGTTTGACCCACGCCTTATCGGTAACCAGCATGCGCAGGGGATCGAGCAGCGTATCGCTGGTTTTGAGTCGGAAGAGGTAATCCGGCAAACGCATCGCCGAAGATGGCCAGCGCCGATGGGTCCGCAAGAATCGGAGGAGCGCCACCACCCGATCCCCGATGCGGTTCCTGGGTGCCAGCCGCAGGACCACTCGTCCGAGTAGGCTACCCCGCTTGTCGACGGCTTCGCTCATGCTCGCTCCTCTGAGCTTTCCAGCAGACGGTCCACAGCGCGCACGACCCCCAACCGCCAGCGCGGCCGCTGAATGCGGACCCGAAGCATCTCCCCCCGGTCGCTTGCCAGGCTCCGCTTGTACTGGCTATCGCCGACCAGCAGATCGTACCGATCCCACCCCTGCCGGGCGGCATGGGCCACCGCAAGGGCATGGCAGACCAGCCCGGGCTTCAACCGCTGGTCGTCGCTGTAGTTCAGACCGCCCTGGTAATTGCAGACCGAACCTCCGCCGCGAAGGTTATACAGATAGCCGACCTCATGCGCCGGGGCGCGCACCCGAAACATCTCCACGACGCCCCTCGGCACCGCCGCACGAACCAAACGCCGGTGGAAATCGAGCACCCGGGGATGGGCAAACGCCCCCTGGAAACCGCGCCGCATCTGCCAATGCCGCTGGTGGAGGCGAACCAGCTGCTCGAACCACTCGATCGCCTGCTCGGCGTCCCGCGCCGCTTCCTGATGCAGGGCCTCAGGCCCGCCGTATAGCCGCATCGCACGCCGGATCTGATAGCGCGTGTTGGCGCTCAGCCCGCTCAAGTAGTCGGCCAGATCGGCGATGCCGGAGAGTTCCACGTAGAAGTATGGTTTGCACTCCTCAACCCGGGGGGTGAGCGGGAGCCCCACCAGGGCCCGACGCAGGGTCTCCCAACGGTCGGCTCGGACCCAGCCAACCAGCAATTCGTCCCAGTCCCGCCGCTGCAGGAGATGCTCGAGCAGAGCGCGGAACGCCGGCACCTGGTCGCCGCCTTCCGCCAACAGGCCGTTGTGCTCAAGGCCGACGCGATCCAGTGCGGCACACCCTGTCTCATTAAGGGCATACCGGCGCAGCGGCACACCGTGATCCCAAGCCCGGCGCGGACCACCCAGACAGAGTGCGGCACGTGCCTCGCCATCCCGGGTAATCAGCCAAGGCTGAAACCTGCCACTAGCCGGGTTCAAGGCCCGGTACAACGACTCCTGCCAGGCTCGTGAGAGGAAGGGATTCCCCCCGGCCCGACCAAAAAGCCAATCCCAATCCGTGGCCGCCTGCTCAAAGGGCACCGCACCAACACGCCACCCCCCCTGCGTCACGGTCAGGCCCCCGCCGCAAGCTTCCGGAATTCCGCCCCGCCCTCGTAGAGCTCTTCCCAGGTCCCCTCCTCGACCAACCTGCCCCGGGAGAGGACGAAGATCCGGTCACACGGCTGGACGGTAGAGAGCCGGTGCGCGATCAGGATGACCGTCTTGGTCTGCCCGAGGTTGTAGATGGCATCCATGACGACCCGCTCCGTGGCGTTGTCGAGAGCGCTGGTCGCCTCATCCAGAACCAGCAGCGGCGGGTCATGATAGAGCGCCCGGGCGATCCCAATCCGCTGACGCTGCCCGCCGGAGAGGCGCAAGCCGCGCTCCCCGATCACCGTATCGTAACCGTTCGGGAGCTCTTCACGGACGAAGGCGTCCAGATTTGCCATGCGGGCCGCTCGCTCGACCGCAATCTGATCAATGCGAGACTCCGGGATCCCGAGGGCGATGTTGCCGCGGACGGTGGTATCCGCCAGGAAGATGTGCTGCGGCACGTAGCCGATAGCGGCCTGCCAGCTGCGCATATTCGCCGCTGTGATGGGCTCACCATCCACCTTCATCCTCCCCTGTTCCGGCTCCAGCAAGCCTAGCAGGACATCGACGAGCGTACTCTTCCCCGCTCCCGAAGGCCCGACCAGCCCCACCCGGCTGTAGGCGGGGATGCGCAGGTCCAAGTCCTGAAGGGCGGGCTCATCCGCGTTCGGGTACCGGTAGGTCACGTGCTGTATGGCGATCTCGCGACGGGGCGTGAGGGGATCGACGGATTCCTGGGGATCCGGCAACGCGATCCAGTCACCGTCGTCCCGGAGGTCCCGCACCAGGTGATCCAGGGCGGGTTTGGTGAATCGTAACCGAGCTATCGCATTGAAAATCGCCTGGAAGGCTGGTACGAGGCGCTTGGCGGCCAGCGCATAGGCCCCGATGATGGGTAGCGTCTGCCCCAACCCACCCTGCCCCATCAGGAACAGGACCAGGAGAACGATGCCGCCGAAGGCAAAGGCCTCGATCGCGTAGATGGGCATCGCGCTGAGGATGCTGGCATTGGCCTGGGTCCGGGCATACTGCTGGGCCGCGTCCTGGTAACGGTCCAGATACACCCCCTCGCGGCCGAGCAGCCGGATCTCCTTGGCCCCCGCGAAGGCCTCGTTCACGGCCACAAAACGCTGCTGGTTGGCCCGCACCCGGGTGCTACCGATGCGGCTGAGCCAGTGGCGCGCAAAAAAGTAGATCCCGCCGTAGACCACTGCGAAAGTCACCGCCACAAAGAGGGTCAGCACCGGGTAGAGCAGAAGCAGGAAACCAAGGAGCAAGACGACGACCAGCCCCTGACTGACCAGCCGCAGGCACGGCATCACCGCCCCCTCAACGGTCTGACGGCTCTCCTCCAGCACGGTCTTGGCCAGATCACCGGAGTTGCGGTTGACGAAGAAGACGTAGGGGCGGCGCAGATAGCCGCTCATCAGCCACTGCGAGACCCGGTACTGCAGCATGTGGGTATAACGCGTGGTGACCCACTTCGTCGCCGCCTCGAAGGCGTTGCCAAGGGTGATCGCCAGGAACGCCAGGATACCGAGCAGGTAGAGGAAGGCCTGCGTCGACTCGAAACCGAGGCCGTCAAAGGCGGTTGCCAGGGCCTCGTTCTGCTGAATGGTCTGCGGATCGCCCAGCACGGCCAGGAAGGGCATCACCGAGGCCACCCCCACCAACTGCAGGGCCGCGTTGCCGATCATCAACACCAAGAGCCCTGCCGCAATCCAGCGCTCCCGCCCCTGGATGAGGATGGACAGTTTGCCAAGCAAATCGCGCATGAAGGTGCTCCCTGAGCTTGATCCCTGTCCAGACTAGGACAGGAAAGAGTGGACCGACGCACCCATAATGTAGTTCGTCGCCACGCTCTAAACCGATCATGGCAGATACAGGCTGACCCGCCTACGCTGCCAGAGACCAAAGGCCCGCTCTCATGCTGCCGCTTCGCGACCTCCTCTTCGGGACCATGATCTTCGGATCGCTGCCGCTGATCCTCTACCGGGCTTGGGTCGGCGTCGCGGTCTGGTACTGGGTCGGCCTGATGAACCCCCACCGACAGGTTTGGGGTGCCTTGGCCCAGGCTCCTGTCGCTCAACTAGTCGCCCTGACGACCCTTTTCGCGATGCTTTTCGCCCGCGAAAGGCGCGCGCCACCGCTGACCAGAGAGACGGTCTTTCTCGGGCTATTATTCCTGCACATGACAGCGGCGACCTTCCTCTTCGCCTGGCAGCCCGAGGTCTCGCAGCAACACTGGGATCGATACGCCCGAATCCTGATCCTGGCGGTCGTCACGCTCATCCTGATCGACGGCAAGGTCAAGACCTCGTCCTTGCTCGCGATCACCGCACTCTCCATTGGCTACTGGGGGATCAAAGGCGGGCTCTTTACGGTGCGGACCGGTTTTGGCGGCATGGTCCTCGGCCCCTCCGGCAGCTTTATCAGCGGGAATACGGACATTGGGCTGGCCCTGGTCATGACCTGGCCGCTGATGCTGGTGCTGGCGCGGGAGGTCTATCGCGGTGACTTCGTGGTGCCCATCGGCCAGGCCCTGCTCGACCGTTGGCACCAATGGCTTGGGCGTGCCCTCTACGGGGGGTTCTGGCTCCATGGGATCGCGATTATCGGCACCTTTTCTCGTGGCGCCTGGGTGGGGATGGCAGTCGTGGGGCTGCTGATCTTCCTGCGCCTGCGCTACAAGGGCTTGCTCGTAGGGGCTGCGGTACTGGCCATCGGCGTCGTTGGGGTTACTGTCCCGGACCGGATCCAACACGAGTGGGAGACCCTGGTCCACTGGGAGGAGGACGCCTCCGCCGGAGGCCGCCTGGACGCCTGGGAGGTCTCCTGGAACATCGCCATGGACGCCCCTCTGACAGGTTCTGGCTTCGGGACCATGCAGTTGCCCTACGATTTGTGGAACAGCTACCGGGAAGGCCCCCCCCGCTCGCGGCTGGCGGAGCACAGCATCTACTTCCAGGTCCTCGGGAACCTGGGATTCCTCGGGCTCTTTCTCTATCTGAGCCTGATCGGTTTCGTGCTGGCCAGCCTGTGGCGCATCTTCCGGCAGGCCCGAAAGGCACCGGAGACCCGATGGATCAGCGAGTGGTCCTGGGGCGTCGCAGTCGGGCTGATCGGATTCCTGGTCGCAGGCGCCTTCCTGAGCCTCGCCTACTTCACTCTGTTTTTCTGCATGCTCGCACTGGCCATCGTCCTGCGGCGGGAGTACATGGAGGCACAGCCGGCGGCACATCCGGCCCGCCAACCTGAGAGTGATGGACCGCAGGCCACGCCCACCGGGACCACTGCCCACGCCTCGCGAGGTGCGCGCGCATGAATCGCCAGCTGCGCCTGCTCATCGTCCTGACCAGCCTTCCCTACCCGCTGGTGGATGGCCAGAGCCTGCGGATCTTCCACTACGCCAGCGGCCTTCAGCGGGACTGTGCCATCGACCTGGCCCATCTTGGCGATGACCGCCCCACCCCGCCCGCACTGGATGCGATCTTCGATCACATCCACCGACTGCCTGCTGACCCCTGCCGGCCTTCCCCCTGGTGGCAGCGGGTGCGTGAGCTCACACGACCCGAGTCTCTTGTGCCGACAAGCCGGGCGTTGTACGAATTCCTGGCCGATGCCAGTACCCAAAATCGCTACGACCTAATCTGGGCGGGCGGCGTCCGCTTGTTACCGTCCTTTCCCGCGCTACGTACTCCCGTCCTTTTGGATGAATGCGATCACGACCCCTTGGCCCTGCGGCGCCTACTCGCCCTGGAGCGACGTCCCCGGGAGTGGTTGCGGCTCTACCGCCGGCACCGCCTGCAGCTGCAACTCGAGGCCCGCCACGCACCGCGGGCCTCCGCCGCTGTTTTCGTCACCGACGCGGATCGCCGCTCCTTTCAGCACTCCTGCCCGGTTGTGCCCGCACACACCCTCGCCAATGGTGTTGATAGCCACTTCTTTACGCCCAATAATCGCGCGCCACAGTCCGGCCACATCGTCTTCGAAGGGGCGATGGACTTCGAACCCAATATGCGCGCCGCACGCTATCTGGCGCTGCGGGTTATGCCGCGCCTGCGGACTGTCATCCCCCATGCCCACCTGACACTCGTCGGCCGCGACCCGACGCCAGCGGTTCAGGCGCTTGCGAACCGCTTCGTCCATGTCACCGGCGCGGTGGAGGATATCCGGCCGTACCTGGCAACAGCCGAGGTCTTCGTCGCCCCCCTACACTCCGGCTCTGGAATCAAAAACAAGATCCTGCAGGCCTGGGCAGCGGGGGTGCCGGTGGTTGCCAGCGACCGCGCGCTCGAAGGCCTCGAAGCGCATGATCGCGAAAACGTGATTCTGGCCTACACTGAGGACGGGTATAGCGATGCCGTTACGCAGCTCCACCATGCTCCTGAGCAGGCACGGCGCATCGCGGAGAACGCGCGAGAGACTGTGACCAGGCTTTACACTTGGGAAAGGTCCACTCGCCGACTCAAGAGCATCCTATGGGGGCTGGCCGAAGACTCTGTTGGCGCTGCCCTTCCGCCGCCTCCGCAAAGACAGGAGCAGGCATGTTCTTTTCGGTGATCCTCCCAACCCGAGACCGGCCTCAGCTTTTTGCCGCAGCCTTCCAGTCGGCATGCCGGCAGGATTTTGATGACTTCGAGATCCTCGTGGTCGATGATGGATCCACCCCCGAGGCAGCCGCGCAGATCCGGGCACTGGTCGATAAGCATCCCCGGGCCTATCTGCTTCGACAGCCACGCCGTCCGCAAGGACACGGTCAAAGCTACTCCATGAACACAGCCGCCCTTGAAGCAGCGGGCGATTATCTCGCTTTCCTCGACGACGACGACGAATGGACCGATCCATCCCATTTAACTCAAGCCGCTGAGGACCTCCAGAGAGCGGAACGCCAGGTTGACGCCTATTACACAAACCAGGCTGCCTTCTACAGCGACGGGCGACGCAAGCCCGGGCGCGTGTGGCTGGAAGATCTGATCCCGCGGTACACCGACACGTCCCCCGAAGAGCCAGGCCCCGCGCGCGCCGCGTTCCTGACCCCTGAGGAGCTCTTGTGTAGCGGGGGATTCGCGCATTTAAACTGCTCGATCCTTCGCCGCCCCTTTTACCTGAAGCTAGGCGGGATGGATGAGGGCATCCGCTACGAGTGCGACCGCGACCTCTACCTGCGCACGCTCGACCAGGCGGAGCACCTGCTCTACAGCCCGCGTTGGATAGCCCGCCACAATATCCCGGACCCCAAACGCGCCGACAACATGTCAACCGTAATCTCTGCCCTGCAAAAGGCGCAGTACCAGATGATCGTGTACCAAAAGGGGCTAATGACCGCTCAGCGCCCTTCGGTCCGGGAGGCCTGCCGCCTGGGGCTCGGCTATGTCTACAAGCACGCCGCCGAACTCCTCCACACCACAGGACAACGGCAACAAGCCTACCGGTATGCGTGCCAGGGGCTCGCCCTTCATGGAAATCTCCGGTGGGCAGCCTACACCGCATACCTCGCGGCGTGCCGCATCCTACCTACGCAGACCACAACTAGCCCATGACAAGGCCGGATCACTTTATTCGCGCGTTGCCGGGTCTGCTCCGCCCCTATCGGCGCATCTTCCTGCTCAGCCACATGCGCGCGTATACGAGCCTCTTCGGACACATCCTCGGCTCCCACCCGGACATCGAGGGATATTACGAGTTGCAGATGGGCTACCACAGCCGGCGTAGCCTCCTCCGCCAGAAGCTGCACTACTTCTACTACCACGGCCACACGCCAAAACACCGTGCCCACTACCTGCTAGACAAGATTCTGCATAACGACCATCGGATAGACCCGTCCATACTCGCCCGTTCGCGCGATACTTACATTTTTTGCTTGCGCCCCCCTGGCGAGACGGTCCCCAGCATCATCGACCTCTATCAGCGAGTATCGCCCGAACACCAGTGGGCCACCGAAGAGGGCGCCTTCACTTACTACCTCGACCGTCTAGAAGGACTAAGGGATTTATCAGAGCGGTTGCACGCGCGGTATCTCTTTATGGACGCCGGATGCCTGACCAACCAGACTAGCCGGACCCTTGCTTTTCTGGCCCAACAGCTCAACCTCACCACCCCATTGCAGCCCGATTACCAAAGAAGGCCAATGACAGGTCGGCCCTCCCGGGGCGATCCATCGGAGCGAATCGAATCGGGGCGTGTCATAAATACCCCCTCTCCTAAACCCCCGGTCACGGAGGGGCGATGCCTAGAGACCGCCACCGAACACTATCACACCGTACGCAGTCTTCTTGTACGAAACTGCCAATCTGCCTGCTTGCTTGGTTAACGCGGCACGAATAGAACTGTCATGCGGTTGTTAAATCCTTTTATTCACCGCCTCCCCAACTACTCTGAAGGACAAGCGTCGCGCGAAAGCAGTGCCGCTATCATTTCAAGCAGCTCACGATTGCCCAAACGGATTCTCTTTGTAACCGGCCACGCACACCTCCCAGAGCTCGTTGGAGGTATGGAGGTCAACACCCACCGCCTTGCGATTTGCCTGAAGGAGCAAGGCTACGACGTCGCAGTTCACTGCGCACTCCTCGGACGCGGTCTTTTCGGATCTATCTCACGGCTACGCCGCAAAGTCCTCGGACGCACCTCCGTAACCGATCACGGCCTCTCCTATCCTGTGACGCGGAGCTGGAGACCAGAGGATTCTATCCCTGACGTCATAGACCGATTCAAACCCGATCTCTGCATCCTCCAGGGTGGAGCGAAGGCGCCATTTTTTATTGACACCCTATCGAGCCTTTCCCAACCATTTTTTTATTACCAACACAACCCCCAGCCGCTCGACAGAAGCACGATCGATTCTCACAACCCCTTTATTGTTGCGAATTCGGTTTTCACTTCTTCTTTTTACCCTGAAGACAGGATCCTCGATATCATACCCCCTATTGTCGACCCACTCCTCTACCGAACATATACAGACCATACTCATGTACTATTTGTAAACCCTGCGCCACATAAGGGACTAGATATTGCGCTGGATCTTGCGTATTACCGACCGGACATCCCTTTCCTGTTCCTTCGCCAACACCGCAAACAGCTGCGGAGCTACCCGCTCCCTCCCAACGTCCACCTTTGCGGCCCCTATGCCGACACCCGCAAAGCATATAGCCGCACCGGCCTTGTTCTGGCGCCATCCCAATGGGACGAGACATGGGGGCGCGTGATATCAGAGGGACAATGCAGCGGTATACCCGCCCTGACCTCTGACTCCGGCGGCTTACCGGAAGCCGTTCGAGGAGGAGGTATCTGCGTACCCCGCCACGCCCCTCACGCGACCTGGCGTTCCACCTTATCTGCCATATGGGATCAGCCAGAACACCGCCAAAGACTAAGCAAACTCTCTCATCTGAATGCGCATCGCGGCCCCTGCTCCCCGAACCAGGCTGTGCAGAAGCTTACACGCGCTATGCAACGCGTTTATGATTTACACCCAGGCTAATATATAAGTTGGTCATATCATGGACACATCTTACAACGACCACCAACTGGCCTTTCTATACGGACGGGTACAAAGCGGTCGCGGCATCGCAACCCGCCATTGTCAGAAACATTCAAAGGAGATCGAAGCTGCCGTAGGTCGGCCCATCTACCCAGGATCTTTAAATGTTATTCTTGACCACCCTGTCCGCTTCTCCCGCGCTCATGCCTACCCGTTCGATCACGGCCACCGCTTTCTGTGGCACGCCACTTTGTTCGGTCATCCGGTCTGCCTTTATCGCTGGTCAACGATCCCCCTCCATATCTGCGAAATCATAGCCGATGTCAAACTCCGCTCCCACTTCCAGCTAGCTGACCGCGCCCCGGTTATCCTCGCCGTCGACAAGCGCATACCGTGTCGCCCTGACCTTATTTCCAGAATCGGATGGCTGACTCTATGGTTGGGACGAAAACGCTGGTACTATGACTTTGACTATTATGAGCGTTTAGTTCGTTATTATACTTGGCGCGTAGGCGCGGCTCAAAAACCGTGGAACCAATCATGCGCGGATCAAAAGTGACCGGCCCTTTTGACGGCTTCCCCTCCAATGGCTCCGAAGGCGTTCACACATGAACGAACGAATTTCACATCCCACAGACCCCTTAAACATCCTCCTCTGCGCGAACAATGATTTCGCACAACACGCCGCTGTCACACTAGCCTCACTCTTACTTAACAACTCAGACGAGGCCGTTTACGTAACCTTTGTTGGCGACCTCTCAGAACGATCTAAGGATTCTTTAAAAAAGGTCGCAAACCTATCGGGGAGCGCTTATCTGTCTTTCTTGAGCCTATCGGAGCTCCGAGCAACGCAAGACGCCGACCTGTTCCCGCCCAACCTTCCCACCCAAGGCGACTACTGCGTAAAAGGTGCATATAGCATAGATATTTATACGCGCTTGCTGGTCAGTAGGATCTTTGACGAGCACACATATAAGGTCCTTTACCTGGACAGCGACATTGTCGTTCACGGGAGTCTGCGCCCCCTTTGGGAGACGATTATTGACCCTTATCCACTAGCAGGCGTCCGGGTTCCATACTTCGACCGGACACACTTGCCGAACTTTTCGCCTGGCGATCCTTATATTAATTCCGGGGTCTTACTATATAACTTACCAAGATGGCGCGAACTGGAATGCGAACAGCGGTGCCTTCAGTTCCTGGAGGATAACTCCGAGATCGTTCGTGACCCGGATCAGGACGCCTTGAATGGAGCATTGAAGGGAGAACTTTTTTTTCTACAACACAAGTGGAATGCCATCGGGCCCTATTCACGTGCGCACGCTACCCCGGGGAAAAACAAAAAGCAACCAGTAGTATATCACTATAACGGTCCCAACAAGCCTTGGCTTTACATGTCTAATCACCCTCATAAACACTTGTACTATCGCTATCTTCGCAATACACCATGGAATACATACACACCGCCCGACAAGTCTCTCATAAACATTTTTAGTAAAACTACGAGGGCATTTTTACCCTTTGCGCTTAGACGTTTTTTAAAAAAAATCGCGAACCCCAAAACTCACCCATAACGCTTCCCTAGAAGGCCATTCTTTACTTCCAGGAACGAAAAAACTTACACTACCGAACATACGATAGCCCGGTACGAAAATAGTTAAAAAAACGTAACTAAATGATTTGCGGCAAAAACCGTAACCCCCATAACGAGCTTAGACAACAAGAAGGGCAGCCGAATGATCTCTCGCCGTAACTTTACTTATTACCGAGAACGAATGCTAAAAGAGATAAAGAACCACAAGGACATACTTGTCTTCAAAAAAACAAAACAAAAACCAACTCTTTCAGGGCATTCGAACGTCATTGTGAGCTTGACGAGTTTTCCGCAGCGCATCCGGCATGCATGGATCCCAATCGAAAGTATATTCTGGCAGAGCCGTCGCCCAGACAAAATTGTACTCGTTCTTTCACGTGACGAGTTCAGAGGGCACACTATACCCTCACCCTTAAAAGAGCAAGAGAAGAGAGGCCTGGAGATTTTATGGGTTAATAAAAACCTACTGAGCTATAAGAAATTGCTACCAACTCGGGAACTATATCCGGACGCGACAATTATTACAATTGATGATGACATATTCTACGAACGGTCCATGCTCTCCGATCTCCTTGCGGCCACCGAACATGAAGGGGATGCGGTTATAGGGCATCGTGGCTGGGAGATTACGTTTGCAGAGGATGGATTCGCCTCATACCATCAATGGCGTCCGATTAGGCGTCGAACTGAAGGGGGGTGCGTTCTACTAACTGGCGCCGGCGGAATCCTATACCCACCAGGATGCCTAGACAACAGCATTCTGCTTGACTACAAGTTAGCGGCACGTTTGTGCCCAACCGCCGACGATATTTTTTTCTGGGCAGTAGAAAGGACCTCCGGTTCGCGCGTTATATGCCTAGGGCGGCATGATGTTAGACCGCTAGGCCTCCAGTCTTTTTCCCCTTCTTTAGCTAAATTGAACGTTTCCCTCAAGAAAAACGACCAGCAGATGCGGGACGCTGCTGATTACTTTGGTATTCCGTATGGATGACTTAGGGATATCCCCGCCTATTTGCGAAGCCATTAAAAATGGTATCCCTGTGACCGGCTACACTTCAAGAAACTCCCTCAAAAATGATTCACTTTCTTTCTGCATCACATTAGGCATCATATCAATAGACTGGAGACAAACCGTTTTGATATTTTTGTTTCTTTTGCATATTAACATTCGTTTTTGTATCCCTTGGGCGCCATGTTTTGGCTCTATACTCTCCCAATCATCAGCTCCTTTTAAAGCGCGCCCCTCCGTGATTCCAGCATTAGCGACAAGGGTTGCAGGAGTGAAACCATCCCATGCCCTAAACCTATGACTGATATTACTTTCTAACCGGTTATCTTTCTCAATGACCTGCCTTGCGTAGGATTTCACGAAGGGCTGCGGCGCGTGACCAAGAGAAAAAAGATGGGGGATGCCGAGTATCTCCTTCTCTTGCCGCCCTCCGATGAAGCCGTCTTTTTTTATACCGGTTGCCACCCACCGTACCACGTAGCGTAGCCCCTGCGTGTTTATTCCTCTTCTCCACCCCCGCCATTTCGGCTTGTCACCGGAAAAATAATCTTTCTCGGATATCCGTCTTATCAAGAAAATATCATCGTTAAAATACAGGTAGCGCTCCGAGAGATCCGGTATACGGTGGAGCATAGTTTCGATAGCGGTGGAGTTAAAAGTTGGCAATGCCCACTCGTTTCCTGAGAAAATTGTCTGATGGTCTACTAAATTTACATCGAGCCTTTTCTGCATAGCCTCCGTTAGCCACGAGGGTCTCTGGTTGTCGGTCACCAAATAAATTCTATCAATCCAGGGCGCATTTTTCCTAATAAGGTGAATACAGTAGAATATCTCAAAGACTGATCTCCACCTCGTCGCGAGTCTGGCGGTACTTTTCTCGCCACGCTTGGGGCTTTCTTTGTCAGCCCATAAGAAACGCTTGCGTTGATGGTCTTTATCACAGCCGTCCACCCATGTTATTACAGCGTCAACCATTACGAATAACTCTTTATATTCTACGGATAGTCCGCATTGAAAGTCGGTTCTGAATAAGCGGCTAGGCCGGAACACTCGCGGCTTCCGGTGTGCCCAGCAGCGGGCGTTGACCACCTAGATGTCAAGACCTGACTGGTCATATACCTGTTTGCGGAATGAATCCGGGCGCTCCTCGTGCCACTGCTTGAGTTTGCGCACAGGAGTGACATGCCCGAGCGTACGCTGGGGAATGTGGTGATTGGAGAGCCGCTGATAGTGCCAGAGCATCGTGCCGAGATCGGCTCCCGAATCGAAGTGGGTTCTGCGCAGGATATCGCTGATACGGCCGTTGAATCGCTCGACCACCCCGTTCGGCTGCGGGCGGCGAGGCGGTCTGAGCCGGTGCTCGATGTCATGGCGGGCGCACAGCTGGCCGAAGGCATGCCGCCCCAAGGGACGTCGGGTCTTCTGAGTAGGGCAGCCTGTGAAGGCCAGGTCGTTGCCCGTGTGCAGCGTATGGATTCGGAACGGGGCTTTCTCCTGGAGTCGCTTGAGAAAGCGCACAGCCGTCTTGCGCGACTTCTCGCGGTGGCGCTCAAGGTAGCCCGAGCGGCTGGCCCGGTCGACGGCCACGAACAGGTACGTGCGCCCTTGCTCATCGGCCATCTCCGGCAGGTGCTTGATGTCGACGTGCACGTTAACCGGGCCGGTAATCCTTGAACGTCCTCGTTGGCGGCGTCTCGCCTTCCGGGCACGGTGTCAGCTCTTCGAGCTGCGGGGCCTTGTGACAAACCACGCCCCCCACTGCACCGCCAGGCGTCCCGTACGTATCCGGCTTCGAATGAACTTACGACCACCAGAACGCCATCCGAAGGGAGCAGCCGATTCCGTCGGAGCACCGTCACCATCGCCAGCTGCTGCGACGGCGTCAGCGCCGTGTGCAGCCGGTGTGGTCGATGGCAGGGACACCCTATTCCCTCCCGGTACTCGCAATCGCGCGCCATTGCCATTGTCATATGCAATCGTTGTGCGATATTTTTTTCCACGCAGCCACTGCATAACTAACATCCCTCGGCAAATCCCCACGTATATTGCTTGGATCAGACAGTCGTTTTTCCGGATGTATGAGTACGTACGCTACCGCCAACTCACGCCTAACACTATTGAAATTAGTGCCAATCCCACGACATGCAGCGAATATGTTCCTTAACTCTAAATCGTACGAACCACGCCAGTAACCGTACGCGTCGTAGGTCAAGATCAGTCGCATAGCATCATACCAGAACGGCGTCCATGCTAAGTTTGTGGCTGCGAGATCAATGACAACAGGACCACCTGGCGTTAAAATTATATTTTTTGGCTCAAGATCGTTCTGAGAGGGTATCTGCGGTGCACCCAGCAACTTTACAACCACCCGATATTCCACCCCTCGTGCGAGGCAAAAGGCTTTAACTTCAGCATCCCCAGCACTGACGAGATCCTGCGCCACCTGTCGTTTGCCACCCTCAGTCACAAATAAAAAACACCCTAAACGAATTCGATTCAATATCCCTTTAACCGCATCACTAGCAGAATCGGAGCTCGCCTGATTAAGGTCAACCCCCCACACAAATTCTTCCACTAGCGCACGCCCATCTTGAATCACTCGATAGGCCGGGGTCGGCAGGTACGCTCGAATTTTTTCCCTTATACTAACGTACTCCGCGTTGAAGGATTTTCTAGGAGCGAATCTATACACACTGTTCTCGCTGGGCGCTAACAGCACTACGTCCCACTTCCGCTTCATCGGCATCGTGGTCAACGCCGTAGCCGGACCTCCGGTGCAATCACTTCTAAAATGACTCACCCCAAGGCACGACGCTCGCCAGAACACATCTTTCCACCCCCTGAACTCCCCTTTAATACCACGATGAAGTATAAGATGATCGGTGCTTTCGGCCCCCTTCTTATAGGCGAGCTTGGGAGTGACGACATAATCTCCTGCTTGCAGCCAATCCTGATAAGTCCGCACAACCTCCATCATATTTCGATGGATCGCTCGCCACCGCCTCAGTCTTTGCTGGGCCTCGAATATCCGATATAAACTTTCTAAGCCTCGGCTCACAAAAGACCTCTCCTCGGACCCACCTCCGTACTAAGCGATAATTACCGCGGGGTGCCGCCCAAAAACGCCTCAGATAAGATCTTCCTCCGGTGGTACCGGGGCGCACCCCCAAACCGATTGAATAAATCAGGATAATCTAGATAGACAGCGCTTAATATCGTCTCTTCATCGTGAGCGTAGGCCGTATCGAGCGAGGCGCGCGCTTTCAAAAGAAACCTTCGCTCCATTTCTGGCCAGACCGCTGCCCCGCCCCCCAGGAATGACGCGCTCACCGGAAGCGTACCACCAAAGTAGCGCATATCATTCTTGTAGCAAGAGACTTGCGCCTCGGGGAGGCGAACGCGGGTGAAGTCCCAGTTGCGCCTTTTTCTCGAGCAACGTGCGACTGAGGCATCAACCCACGCAAAATAGCCGCCCAAATTACAATCTTGCGATTTTTCGATCGCCTCGCGGACCAGAGAGACTTTGCTTAACCAAATCGTAAGAAGGTCTTTATAAAATTGCAGACCGCCTCTTTTCCAGTCCCGCCAGTAGTGAATCACCCCCTTTTCCTTGTTTTTTTCCTCCGGCTCTGGAAAAGCATCCAGTCCCATCCGCTCGCAGCTCGCACCGAAGCCTTCACTAAAGTCGCGCGCGGGAAGTTCATCAATGGGCTTTTCCGCCGGAACAAGGTCAATCCCGTTATCCAATGCATGTTTTTTCACAAAATGGAACAGAGCAGGATCATCGTAAAAGAAGACCAGCCGGCTTCCGGCGAGCATCGCCAAGGTTTTGGGGAGTAGCTTATAATAATGCTCGGCAGGATTTTTCGGACTGTCGGCGAGGATCCAATGGCCGGATACGTACGTCCGGTCCAGCTGAGGCCTTGTGAGCCTCATCGCGCCCTTCCGTGCGGCTTCTGTGCCAACGCCCAAACCGTGACGGGGTAGCGCCGCTCATTCTTTAGGCTGCCGAACCAACCCCGCCGCGCCCAGGGTGTGAAGTTTGCCTTGACGCAGGCCCGGTTGCCCCAGGAGTACGTCCGCGTCGTCTCCAGCGGGAACCCGCATTCCGCCAGGAAATAACGCATCCCGGTCTCGGTCCACCGCGTGCAGTCGTAGGGGATCTCGTGTACAAGGACGAGAAACGGCGTGGCGTTAAAGAAGTAGCCGCCGGGTCTCAGCATCTCGTAGACGTTCCGCCCCGCCCGATAGGGCCAGAGCAGGTGCTCGAACACCTGGTCTGCGATGATGAGGTCAAATTTCTGATCCAGAGGTCGTTCGCAGACGTCGTAATCCGGGTAATTCGCTTCTGTGTAGGAGCGAAAAGGAATTTTCCGAAACCGCTCGCCCGCGGATATCTCAAGAACATCGAGCTGCTGCGGACCCAACTCTTCGATCAACGCAAAGGCTTGCGGGTACATCGCTGCCCGGGACCAGTGCTGGTAGTCGTAGCCAACGGCGGTCAGGAGTCGCTTCGTCTTAGCGGCCAGCTGCGGCCTTTTTTGAAGCTCCCGTATCAGAGCCCTTCTCATGCTTCCTGCCTTTTTTTCTCTTCTGCCTGCGGGAAGAGCGAGCCTTTTCTGATTTTATTCAGAACCAAGCGATCGGATACAAAATAGAGCAACCGATTCCGCGGGCGCAAACCTCTTATACGATCTTCGGTGTAGATCTCACGGATGTACGAAGGGAGCGCTGCAACACCACACTCTTTGAGAAGCGCGTACAGCAACTGGTTCTGGAAACTGCGCTCGCTGTAGCGTAGAAGCCGACGCCAGTAAAGCCGTATATCCGCCGGGGACAAAGAGAGGGAGTCAAAATAGAATCGGGCGTCTTCCGGATTGACGATGCGCTGAGTGTGTGTGTCGTCTTTGCCGCCCTGCAGATCGGTGAGGAAGAGATAGCTCAGCAGCCCATCCTCACCCTTGGCACCGACCGGCAGCCGAATGCCACGCCGGCGCATCAGCGCCACTGCGTGGTCGCTCAAGGCGTACAGATTCCCGCTCAGGTAGTGGTTCTTCACCAGCTCGGCGGACCACGGCTCCTTACTCCGCCCGGACCCAGGCAGGGCTGCTGCCGCGTAGGCCTGCGGGTTGTTCTCCAGTGCTTCGATGAGATGCTGAATGCTGCCCCGGCCCGGGCGGATATCGCCGTCCAGGAAGCAGTGGGCCGGTGCGTCCAGCGCGAGTTCATGGATGTAATAATTCCACGCGTTGGCCTTGTCAGCGATTTCGAGTTCGTGGCCGACAATTCGCCGGTCCTCCCGGGCCAGCCGGTGGACGATGGCGGCGGAACGGTCCGCTGAGCCGTTGACGATCACGTGGGCCCTGAAGGCGCGGTCCCCACACGCCTCTTCCAGGGCGCCGAGCGTGCGCTCGATCAACCGTTCTTCGTTATGGGCGAGGACGCAGACTGATATGGTCATGATTACCATCAGGCTAGCAGGCCCTGTGGCTTTTGCCCTCTTAACTTGCCCTCGCTTTCCCCGTAACCTAGCCGAATGTCAATGCCCCCTGAGCGAGCACTGGTCCTGGATGGTGAGGAGCAATCCACACTGTCCATCGTGCGTTCCCTGGGTCGTCAGGGCGTCTCGGTAACTGTAGGCGCAGCCGATCCTGCTGCAATTTCGCGCTACTCCCGCTACGCCGCGGGTTTCATCACCTACCCAGACCCGCTTACCGATCCAGCCGGTTTTCTGGAGCGACTGGTCGGCCATGTGGCCGAAAACGGCTATGAACTGCTCATCCCGGTCACCGAGCTGACCACGCACCCGGTCGCACGTAGCCGGTCACGGTTCACGCCCTACACACGCTTGGCGATCCCGGAACAGTCTGCGCTGGAGATGGCTACCGACAAGGAGCGCACCATCGCGCTCGCTCAGGAGTTGGGCATTCCGACGCCGCAGACGGTTACCGTCGCTGACGCTCAGGGCCTAGCTGACTGCGCGGAGGCCATGCGTCTGCCCTGCGTCCTGAAGCCCATCCGCTCGATTGCGGAGAGCCCAGGCGGTCAACGGGCGAAGATGAGCGTCGCCTACGCCCACCACCGATCCGAACTCCTCGAGCTGGGGGGGCGTTTCCTGCAGCGCGCCCCTGTACTGATCCAAGAGCACTGCGCAGGCCAGGGCGTGGGGATCGAGCTCCTGGTCGATCGCGGTGAGGTCGTACACGCCTTCCAGCACCAGCGCCTGCACGAGGTCCCCCTGACCGGGGGCGGCAGCTCGCTGCGCCGCTCGGAGACACCAGAACCGGAGTTGGTGGGGTACGCCCAACAGCTCGTCCGCGCCCTCGGCTGGCACGGCGTATTGATGGTGGAGTTCAAGCGCGAGGGTGCGACAGGTACGCCCTACCTGATGGAGGTCAACGGGCGCTTCTGGGGGTCGCTCCCCTTGGCCGTGGCGGCGGGCGCCGACTTCCCCTGGTTGCTCTACCAGCTCTTGGTCCACGGGAGACGGCCGCCACCGTTCACCGCCCGCCCCGGGCACTTTGCGCGCAAGCTCCAGCCCGATTGCTACTGGTATCTGCTGGCGCTTTCCCGTCGCGACCCGAGCCCGCTCATCCGATGGCCCAGCGGCGGTGAGATCGTCCGGAGCGCACTACTGTGCCTGCATCCGCACCACCACATCGACGCCTTTTACTGGCGCGACCCCCGCCCGGCGGCGGTCGACCTCGGGCGCACCCTAGGTTGGTTCGCCACCATGCTCGCCGAGCACGGAGGCGAGGCCTGGCAACGGTATCAGCAACTACGCCCTCGGCGGGGTCTGCAGGTTTTGCGCCTGGCCAGCCAGGCGCGCCGGGTGCTCTTCATCTGCCATGGCAACATCAACCGCAGCGCTGTCGCTCAGCGCCTGATGGAGCATCGTGGCGAGCATCTGGAGGTGACCACGGAGTCCGCCGGCCTACTGGCACGCGGTGAGCGCCCTGCCGATCCGGTTATGGTGGCAATCGCCGCCGAACACGGGCTCGACCTGGGGGGGTGGCGCTCCAGGACCGTCACCGCCGAGCAGATGGAGCGCGCCGATCTCGTCCTGGCCATGGAACTGGCCCATCTGCGTGCGCTGCGCCGGCGTTTTCCGGAGCATCGGGCCAAGATGTACCTGTTGAGCGGCCTCGATCCGTTCGGCAACACACCCACTGATATCGCCGACCCATACGGCCAGCCGCGAGCGGCGTACGAGCGATGTTTCCGCCAGGTCGAGCACTGCCTTCGCAACCTGAGTGCCGCGCAGGCCACTGGCGCCGCAGGTGACGTACCCAACATACAGCCCAGGGATGGAGAGACATCATGACAACCGAGCAGCGGGTATTGGCGGTGCTGGAACAGACCCTCGAGCTCGGTGGAAGGACGCGCGCGATGGACGCCGACACCCCCCTACTCGGCGCACTACCCGAACTCGACTCCATGGCGGTGGTGCTCGTCATCGATGCCCTCCAGCGCGAACTGGAGATCGAGTTCGAGGAGACGGACATCACCGCGGAGGCTTTCGCAACCGTCGGTTCCCTAGTGGCCCTGGTAGAGGCCCGGCAGGCGGGCTAGCCGGGCCTCAGCGTCGCCCCGCCTCACGGATGCGGAACCCCTCATCCGCCGGCTCGGCGTGCTGGCTGAGCCAGTCGCGGAGCGCTGGATCGGCCCCCTCACGGGGGGTCACCACGGCGTCGAGCTGATAGCTGCCGTCCCGGCTCACCTGCCACTGGCCCGACAGCCCGACGGCCCCGCCCTGGTCGCTGAGTTCGCCACGGGCGCGGTTGCCCGATCCGCTGACCGTGGTCGTGGCACCACCCAGATCCAGCGTCTGGCCGTCTTGGGTGACGCTCAGATCCTGACCGGTGATCCGACCCTCCACCGAGCGGATTTCGCCGTCGTTGCCCAACGAGAGTTGATCTACCTCGTAGGTCACGTTGCCGCTGACCGGCGGCAGCTCCACACCGCGCTCGCTTGCCATCTGGCGCAGCCGGTCCATGGGGACCTCGCCGGTACCCTCGGAGACCTGCCAGCCGCGGGCCGAGCGGGTGGCGACACCCTGGAAGCGCGCATCATCCAGGCTGCCGTCCAGATCGACACTCAACCGGCCGGTGGCCAGCGATCCACCGCGGACCTCCCAGGCCAGATCGAGCGTCCCTGCATCCATACCCCAGACCCGCGGCACCTCCAGCTGCTGGATGCGTCCGGATCGTACGCTGCCCTCCACCTCAGCGCTGCTCCATGCAGCGGGCATGGGCAGGTGGCGTTCGGCGGTGCTCCAGGCCGAGCTCGCGGGGATATGGCCCACAGCGTAGACGGCGCTGGCACCGACAGCGATGAGGAGCAACAAGGCGATTAACAGCGTTCTCATGTCTGCCTCTGGATGGTCGGGCGGGGATAGCACAGCGCAGCGGCCCTGAGCTGCCGGCCCCCGGATCGCTCAAGGGCGGAGCAGTTCCATCAGCTCCCGTTGCCGTGCCGCTACGGCCCGCCGATCGGCATCGGGAACCGAGCCGAGAAACTCCGTGATACGCTCCCGTTGCGCCTGAATGTCCGCGATGATCTCTGCCTTGGCGACATCGCCGAGGTGCGGGTTCTCCTCGATCTGCTCGATGGCCTGTTCCAGCTGGGCCTGCAGCTCCCGCGGGTCACCGGTTTCCAGGGCGATGAGCGCCCGATAGATGCGCGCGCCGTCCTCCGCCCAGGCGGCCACCTCCTCGTAACCGTTGGACTTAAGCGCCGCCACCGGCTTCTGCAGCTCATCGGCCGTGCTGCGGAAGGCCTGCTCGCTCTCGCCGACACCGCGTAACTCCCGGGTCGGGTGCCAATCGGCTAGCTCCTCCTCCACAGCCTGCGCCTGAAGGGCGCGAGTTGCCTCCTGCCATTGATCGACCCGCTCCGGGGTGAGGGCCAGCACCGCGCCGGGAAGCGCTCCGGTGAGCAGCGCCAGCGCCGGAAACAGGAAACGGCGGTTGAGCATCGGCCGACTCCCATTGTCGGTCCATCATTTCTTACAGGATATCAGGCCGGCCCGAGACCGCCCGCTGGACCCACCACCCGGTCAGCGCATCCCGTGCTTGTCGAGGAGCTCATAAAGAGTCGGTCGGGTCACCCCCAACTCTACAGAAGCCCGCGAGATGTTTCCGTTGCAGCGACCCATGGCCTCGGCGATCACCCGGCGCTCGGCCTCTTCGCGCACCTCACGCAGCCGTGGCAACTCCTCCTGGGGTTTTGGGGAGCGGGGCAAGGGCACCCCGAGGTCCTCAGCACAGATCGGCCCCGTTTCGGTCAAAATGACGGCGCGGCGAATGGCGTTCTCCAACTCGCGCACGTTGCCGGGCCACGGGTAGGCAGCGATGACAGCCAGCGCATCTTTGCTCAACTTGCGGCCGCGGTCGCGGCGCCGCCGCGTCATCCCCTTGAGCAGCGCATGGGCGATCAGCGCCGGATCCCCGGGGCGCTCGCGCAACGGCGGCAGCCGCAGCTGGACCTCGGCGATGCGGTAGTAAAGATCGTCCCGGAATACCCCCTCGCCCATCCGCTCCACGAGATCCCGGTTGGTCGCGCACACGACCCGCACATCCACCGGGATCTCCTTGCGACCCCCGAGGCGCTGGATGGTCCGCTGCTGCAGGAAGCGCAGCAGCTTCGCTTGAACCTCCAACGGGAGCTCACCGATCTCATCCAGGAACAGGGTGCCACGGTGGGCGCGCTCGATCCGCCCCACCTGTGACCGGTAGGCCCCGGTGAAGGCGCCGCGCTCGAAACCGAAGAGCTCGCTCTCGAGTAGCTCCGAGGGGATGGCGGCGCAGTTGATGGCCACCATCGGCCCGCCGGCTCGGGCCCGGTTGAGCTCGTGCAGGGCCTTGGCGAAGAGCTCCTTGCCAGTGCCACTCTCCCCGAGCAGGAGGATCGTGGCATCCGAGGGGGCCAGCTGCTCGGTGTCCCGGCAGAGCTGGATCATGCGCGGATCGCCCGTGACCAGCCCGAGTTGCCGCGGGCCGGCCTCTCCGGGCTGACTGCGCACGCCGCCTGTCGGCGCATCATCGCCCCCGCAGAGGTCTCCCGATGCTGCCTCACCGACCATGGCCCGCTCCACCGCCCGGATCAGCGATGCCGCGGTAACAGGCTCCACCTGGATCTCCGATTTCAGGGAGACCGAACCTTCGGAGTCGACTTCCGCCCGCCCCAGGCGCAGCCCCTCGCCGTGTTCAACCAGACACCACGCTCGAGGCGTTTCCCGCGCGTCTTCTTCCCATTGAGCCATGCTCGTCCACCCTGACCGTTTGTCAGTCTGCGGCCATGACACGCATTGAGCGACGCCCCCTCTCCGATGAACCGTTGGACCCAAACGTCAGCCGGCCGCCCGGAACACAAAACTGAAGCCAGACCAAGGACCGGGGAAGCGTCGTGTTTGCGTTCTTCGGCGAGAACCTTCGCTAGAAAATTAGCACCCTGTCAGGTGAATACCACGGTCGGCGGGCCGTTTCGGAAGCACGGATGTCCACTTTTATGGACGACTGCCCATGGCCCGCCGTCCAACTCGCAACCCCTTCCGGATCGTTGATCTACCATCAGGTGACATCAGTGCGCGCCAAGGATCCTCGGATGAAAGGCCCCAGCCTGGATAGCCAGCCCGCAGCGGGACCGGGCACCCCGAATCACCCTGCTCTACGGGGCGTGAGCGCCGAGGGCAAGATCGCCGTCCTGCAGGAGGTCGGCGGGATCGGGTTCTGGACCTACGACGTGGTGGGCGAGCGCGTCCACCTGGATGCGCGACTCCAGGAGATCTACGGCTACCAGCACCCCACCGGGCCGGTGGTCATGGATCTGGAGTCCTGGCGTGGGCACATTCTGCCGGAGGACCGCCCGTGGGTCTTTCAGCGCTTCTGGCAGGCGTTCCGGAACGACGAGCCTTGGCAGCTGCGCTTTCGGCTGGTCCGCCCGGATGCTGAGATCCGGCACCTGCGCTGCGAGGGCCGACTGACCGCCCACTCCGGGGGTAAGCCGCGTTATGCGGTAGGCTTTGAAGAGGACATTACCGATCGGGTTCTGCTGGAACGGGAGTTGGAGCGGCAGGCGCAGCACGACCCACTAACCGGAACCAGCAACCGGCGTCGGATGGATCATGTCCTGCATGACGAACGTGAGCGGGCGCTGCGCTACCAGGACCCGCTGTCTCTGCTGATCATCGATGGAGACGGCTTCAAACAGATCAACGACACCTATGGCCACGAGGCCGGCGATCTGCTGCTCCATGAGTTGGTACAATCCTGCTTCCGGCCTCAGCTGCGCACTGCGGACCACCTCGGACGCTGGGGCGGGGATGAGTTTCTGGTCGTTCTCCCGCAGACTGACGAATCCGGTGCCATCGATGTCGCGGAGCGTATCCGCGAGCGGGTGGCGACCCTGCAGCCGGGGCCGGGACACGTCACGGTGAGCATCGGCATCGCCCCCTACCGGCCGCCGGAGGCCACCGGAGCCTGGCTGCGCCGGGCGGACCTCGCCCTCTACGAGGCCAAACGCACCGGACGCAATCGAGTCGTGCGCTACCGGGAAGGGTTCTTGTAAAACTCCACCGGTTGGGTACGCTTCCCCCAGCCCCGCTTCTGCACACCGCCGGCAACCCACCGCCCGCGACAATCCTCGCCATTGCCTGCGGGCGTCCTCATCGGGCAGACATTCTCCGTCGCCACCCTGCCAAGCGCAGACCCCGCCGCGCGGACGCGCCGTCGGCCTCCGCCCGCGGCAGGCTGTAGAATGTCGCCCGTTCCAGGTACCAAGGAGCCGCCCATGGCCAAGCGCTACGATCGCCCCCCGCACCCGGAAGGCCCCTTTAACGCCGACCGCGTGGCCGATAGCGATCCCCCCGAGCAGGAGGAGCTGGGGGCGTTCCAGGAGCGCATGCAGGTGCGGGCCCGGGAGCGCACCCTGCTGTTCCTGGGTGCGCTGGGGGTTGCCGCTGTCCTGGTGCTGGCGACCCGCCACGAGCCCCAGATCGCCGCGTTCATGAACGCCAGCGAAGAGGCGGTGGGGGTGGCGCTGCTGGGCCTGACGATCGGAGCCATCGTCCTCTGGGGATACACCCTGCACCAGCTCATGGACCCGATCTTCGGTGATGTCCTGGGGGCGCGCGGCGACCTGGAGGTGATCGACCCCGATGTACCCGATTATCGCCGGCTGTTGATCGTGGCGGCGCTCATCAACCAGGCGGCCACAGGCTACTTCCGCGCCCTGCGCGAGACCTGCGACCGCGAGGTCCGGCTCGGCGATCTGCGCGCCCTGCGGCAATACCTACGCCAGCTGAAGAACCCCAATCTGGCCGGCGCCGCCGCGCCTCCCTCCACCCCCCAAGACGACTGGGAGCGGGGCTACGTGGTCTGGTCGGAACACAGCTACCGGTTCTTTCTCGACGAGCTGGATACCCTGGACTACATCGAGTTCCTCGACGGGGAGCTGGAGGGGGTCTCCCTCTATTTCGGCCGACCGGGGGAAGGGAGCTTTCCCTACAAGATCATCAGCTGCCCGGACTCGGTTCTGGAGGCCTTCGGTAGCCGCAGTGGCCTGGAGGAACGGATCGACGAAGAGCTTGAAGATGTGCTGGAGGTCTTCGGCGGCTGGGGGCAGGACCTAGTGCTCTACTAGGTCCCAGGATTGTTCCTGCGGCGGTCAGCAACAGGGGGCTGACCGCCGCCGAATGATCATCCGAACACCATCGGATACCAGAAGAATCCGACGATCGTGCTGATGCCGACGACCACAAAGGCGTGAAGCAGCACTCGGCGGTAGCCCAGATACATACCGAGCAATAGCCCCAGCGTGGGCAGGAACACGGCGCTCAGATAGGCAACCACCATCAGCCAAGTCGGCACCGCCCCCCGTCTCGCAGCAGATTCCGCCATCGGTCATGCACTCCCTGAAACGAAAAGAACCCCCGATCGGCGGACACTGCACGTGTGCGCTGAGCGGGGGCTCATCTCGATGACTGAC
>NZ_JAJNRD010000023.1:0-40874 GCF_022228055.1 Halorhodospira sp. 9621 | reverse complement strand
GGGGCACCAAGCGCGCGGGCACCAAACGGCCACCCGCTAACGAACCCGCAGCGTTCCCCACAGCCCCAGCGCCGCAAAGGCCAACACCGGCAACAGCGCCGAAAGCGACGGCGGCACCCCATAAACCACCCCCGCCTGCCCCAGCGCCCGATTGAGCAAGAAGAACGCCACCCCCACCAGCACACCAATGACAATCCGCTGCCCCGCCCCCGACGAACGTACCGCCGTGAATACCAGCGGAATGGTCACCAGCAACATCGCCAACGTCGCCAGCGGCGTCGCCACCTTCTCCCAAAGCGCCAACCGATACGGCCCGCTGTCGAGTTCATTGGCCTCCAGATAGCGGATGTACGTCCACAGCTCCGGCACCGGCAGCGTCGAGGGATCCGCCACCACCACGGCGAGCACCTCCGGGCTCAGCGCCCCCTCCCACGACCACTGCGCCAGCTCCCGGCGCTCCAGCTGATGCTCGCCGTAGACCGTCTTGACCACGTCCTCGAGCCGCCACTGTCCGTCGTGGTAGTGGGCGCCCTCGGCATCGATCCGCTCGGTCAGACGCCCCTCGACGAAGCGGAAGAGCGTCACCGACTCCAGGTGGGACGCCGAGCGCGGCCGCTCGGCGCGCAGGAAATCCCGCCCATCCCGGGCCCACAGCGCCCCGTCCGGTCCGGTGCGCAGCTCGTCGGCCTCGGACAGCCCGCGCACCGCCGCGGCCTGCCGCTCGGCCGGCGGCACCACCAACTCGCCCACCGCCGTCGCCAACAGGGCCAGGATCACCCCACCAACCAGCACCGCACCGGCGATCTGCACCACCGAGACCCCGGCGGCGCGCATGGCAGTCAGCTCCTGCCGGGCGGCCAGGGCACCCAGACCCATCAGGGCGCCGATGAGCGTTGCGAAGGGGAAGGCCTCGTAGGCCAGCGCCGGCGCCTCGAGCAGGGCCTTGAGCAGCGTGGTGGGGGTATCCAGGTCGTCGTCGGCGACCCCGTCGACCATGCTAAAGACAAAATCCAGAGCGAGGATGGCGGCCAGGGCAACCAAGGACGCCGCGATAACCGTCCGCGCCAGGTAACCGGTGAGGATGCGCATCAGCCACGCCCCCGGGCCGCCGACCGCAGCCAACCCGGCCCAGCGCCGAAGCGCCGGCGGGTCCAGAGCACCACGGCCACCCCAGCCAGGACGTGGACCCACCACAGCCCCAGGGGGGCCGGCACGATACCCGCCTCCAGCCACTCGCGTCCGCTGCTCAGCAGCTGGAAATAGGCGACGAAGACCAGCACCGCGCTGAGCAACTTGCCGTAGCGGCCATCGCGGGGCTCGGCCTTAGCCAGCGGCACCGCCAGCAGGCTCAGCACCACCACCATCACCGGCATGGAAAGCCGCCACTCGATCTCGGCCCGGTCCTGCAACCCGCCGGCGGCCCACAGCTCACCCATCGGCGTGCCCTCGCGGTCGCGGCTCACCTCCCGCGGCGTGCGGGTGTCGATCAACAGCCCGTGGCGATCGAAAGCCGTCACCCGCCAGTCCAGCTGCCCCGGATGACCGTCGTAACGGTACCCGTCCTCAAAGACGAAGAAACGCTGCCCCGTCTCCGGGTCGATCAGCTGCCGGCCCCGGTCAGCGCGGATGACGGTCTCCAGCTCGCCATCGCGGGCGTGGGCGAAGACCTCGCGCAGCACGCCGTCGCCCTCGGTACGGCTGGCGTAGACCGTGCCGGCGTCACCGCCGCCGATGAACCGGCCGGCCTGCAACGCACCGAGATCCGCGGTGCGTGCCGCCTGTTCGGCGTAGACATCAGCGGTGTGCGAGGCCCACGGTGCCGCCACGGTGGACAGCCCCCCCACGGCCAGCGCCACCGGCACGGCCAACAGGAGCAGGCCGCGCATCTGCCGCCCGGGGCCCACGCCGCAGGCGGCGAGCACGGGCAGCTCGCTGTCGCGGTAGAGCCGGCCCAGCGCCAGGACGATGCCGAGGAACAGCGCCGCCGGGATCACCACACCCAGATAGCGCAGGATCTGCAGGCCCATGAGCACGGCCACCGCCTCGCCGGGCAGATCCCCACCGGCGGCATCGGCCAGGTAGTCGATGAGCTGGTTCGCCGACAGGACCGCGAAGAGTACGGCGAGCACGGCCAGCGCCGCCCAGGCCGCCTCGCGGACCAGATAGCGATCGATGATGGTCAGATCCAAGGGTGACGGCCCCATCCCGGCGTGCGCTGCAAAAAAGCTACACGATTCCGTAGACTGTGCGTCTGCGCAAGGCAACCGACGCAGCGCGGCCGAGCATAACCGAGCCAGCGCGCGGTGACGAGGGCACGGGAGACTTCCATGGAGCTCAGGACCAAAAGCGGCGATCCGGCACGGCAACGCACGGCGTGCGTGGTAGTGGGCGTCTACGAGCGCCGACGGATGAGCGAGGCGGCGCGGGCGGTGGATACCGCCAGCGACGGCTACATCAGCCATCTGCTGCGCCGGGGGGATCTCGACGGCGAGGCCGGGCAAACCCTGCTGCTGCCCGACTGCCCCGGGGTGCGCACCGACCGCGTGCTGCTCGTCGGCTGCGGGCGCGCGCGCGACTTCAGCGAGCGCACCTACCGCAAAGCCGTCGCCGCCGCCGCCCGCGCGCTGGAGCAGGCCGGCACCGGCGAGGCGACCCTGTTCTTGCCCGAGCTGCCGGTCCGCGGCCGCGACGTGGCCTGGCGCGTGGCCACCGCGGCCGAGCTGCTCGAGACCACGCTCTACCGCTTCGACGCCTACAAGAGCGACCCGCGCCCGCCGCGCCGCCCGCTGCGCCAAGCCACACTGGCCGTGCCGCGCCGCGCCGATCTGCGTCGCGCCCAGCCGGCCCTGACGCTGGGCCAGGCCGCCGGACGCGGCGCCAACTTCACCCGCGACCTGGGCAACACCCCGGCGAACATCTGCACCCCCGGCTATCTGGGCGAGCAGGCCGAGGCACTGGCCGAGCGCTTTGACAGCGTCCACGCGGAAGTCCTTGGCCCGGCACAGCTCGAAGAGCAGGGCCTGGCGGCCCTGATGGCCGTGGCCCGGGGCGCCGAGACGCCGCCCCGGCTGATCGTGATCCATTACCGCGGCGGCGCCGACGATCAGGCGCCGGTGGCGCTGGTCGGCAAGGGCATCACCTTCGACAGCGGCGGCATCTCCATCAAGCCGTCGGCGAGCATGGACGAGATGAAGTACGACATGTCCGGCGCCGCCGCCGTCTTCGGCGCCGTCCACGCCGCCGCCGAAGCGCAGCTGCCGCTCAATCTGGTGGCCATCATCCCGGCCACCGAGAACATGCCCGACGGCCGCGCCACGCGCCCCGGGGACATCATCGACAGCCTGGACGGCCAGCGCATCGAGGTGCTCAACACCGACGCCGAGGGCCGCCTGGTGCTGGCCGACGGCCTGGCCTACACCCGGCGCCTGGAGCCGAGCGAGGTGGTCGACGTGGCCACCCTCACCGGCGCGGCCATCGTCGGACTCGGCCACCATCGCCACGCGGTGATGGGCAACGCCCCGGGGCTGGTGCGTGACCTGCTGCAGGCCGGCGAGCGCGCTGCCGACCGCGGCTGGGAGCTGCCCCTGGACGAGGAGTACGACGAGCAGCTGCGCTCGCCCTTCGCCGACGTGGCCAACATCGGCGGGCAGCCGGCGGGCACCATCACCGCCGGCTGCTTCCTGCAGCGCTTCGCCCGCGGACTGCGCTGGGCGCACCTGGACATTGCCGGCACGGCCTGGAAAAGCGGTGAGCACAAGGGCGCCACCGGCCGTCCGGTCCCGCTGCTCACTCACTTCCTCGCCGGCCGTGCCGGCTGGACCCTGTGAGCCGGGTCGACTTCTACATCCTCGGCGGTCCCGGTGCGGCGCTGCGCGAGCGCTTCGCCTGCCGGCTCGCCGAGAAGGCGTACGAAAACGGCTACGGCGTGCTGCTGCTCACCGAGGACGACGAACAGAGCGAGCGGCTCGACGCCCTGCTGTGGACCTTCCGCCAGGGCAGCTTCGTCCCCCACGCCACCCTCGCCGCCCGCGACGGCGAACCGGTGGTGGTGGGCCGCGACGAGCACGCCGCCGACGACGCCGTGCTGGTCAACCTCACCGAGCACACCCCGGCCACCTGGCGGGAGCGCCGGCGCGTGGCCGAGGTGGTCGACCAGCGCGAGGCGGTCCTGCGCGCCAGCCGCCAGCGCTACCGCCTCTACAAGGAGGCCGGCTGCGAGCCGCACACCCACCGCATCGAGGAGGGGCGCCGATGAACCCGTCCAACGACGAGCCGCAACCGCCGCTGCTCTACGACGTCGTCGTCCCCGGCGAGCAGGTGCGCGCCAACGACGGCCCGTGGCTGCGTCCCGAGGCCGACGGCGACGCCCCCGGGGAGCAGCCGCAGCCGCCCTTCGCGGAGGCGGCAGCAGCGCCCGCCGCCTCCGAGCCCTCAACGGCGCATGATGCCGCGCAAGCGCCGCCGGCCGGAGCGGCGTCCCCCCTAACCGCGGCGCAGCGCGCCGATATCGAGCGCCACGCCACCCGGGAGCTGGCCCGGCACCTGCGCAGTGAACTCGAGCGCCGCCTGCCCGACGCCCTGCGCGAGGCCGAGGCGCCCATCCGCAAGGCGGTGGACGATGCGCTGATCGACGCCGTGGCGGCCAGCCGCCGCCAGCAGCCGCCGGAGGAGCCGAGCGGCGGCTCCGGGGGCACCACCCCCGGAGCGGACGACTCCGAATATCCGAACACGAACCAACCCGCACCGAATCGCTGAGGATCGAGGCCCCGATGGAGAAGACGTACGACCCGAGCGCAATCGAGTCCCGACTCTACGAGCTCTGGGAGCAGGGCGGACACTTCGCCCCCTCCGGCGAGGGCAGCCCGTACTGCATCATGATCCCGCCGCCGAACGTCACCGGCACCCTGCACATGGGGCACGCCTTCCAGGACACAGTGATGGACGCCCTGGTGCGCTACCACCGCATGGAGGGCCACAACACCCTCTGGCAGCCGGGCACCGACCACGCCGGGATCGCCACGCAGATGGTCGTCGAGCGCCAGCTTGAGGCCGAGGGGCTGAGCCGCCACGACCTGGGCCGCGAACCATTCCTGGAGCGCGTCTGGCAGTGGAAGGCGGAGTCCGGCGGCACCATCCAGAACCAGCTGCGCCGCATGGGCGCCTCCGTGGACTGGAGCCGCGAGCGGTTCACCATGGATGAGGGCCTCTCCGAGGCGGTCACCGAGGTCTTCGTCCGCCTCTACGAGGAGGACCTGCTTTACCGCGGCGAGCGCCTGGTCAACTGGGACCCGGTGCTGCACACCGCCGTCTCGGATCTGGAGGTGGTCTCCGCCGAGGAGCAGGGCCACATCTGGCACATGGTCTACCCCCTCGCCGACGGCAGCGACTCCGTGGTGGTGGCCACCACCCGCCCGGAGACCATGCTCGGCGACACCGCCGTGGCGGTGAATCCGGAGGACGAGCGCTACACCCACTTGATCGGCAAGAGCGTGCGCCTGCCCCTGGTCGGCCGCGAGATCCCGATCATCGGCGACGACTACGTCGACCCGAGCTTCGGCAGCGGCTGCCTGAAGATCACCCCAGCCCACGATTTCAACGACTTCGCCGTCGGCGAGCGCCACGGCCTGGCGCGGATCAACGTCCTGACCGAGGATGCGCGCATCAACGACAACGCCCCGGAGCGCTATCAGGGCCTGGATCGCTACGAGGCGCGCGAGCGGGTGGTCGAGGACCTGCGCGCCGAAGGCCTGCTCCAGCAGGTCGAGGACCATAAGCTGATGGTCCCCCGGGGCGACCGCAGCGGGGCAGTCATCGAGCCGTACCTGACCTGGCAGTGGTTCGTGCGCGCCGAGCCCCTCGCCCGCCCGGCCATCCAGGCCGTCGAAGACGGGCGCATCCGCTTCATCCCCGGCAACTGGGACAAGACCTACTACGAGTGGCTGCGCAACATCGAGGACTGGTGCATCTCGCGGCAGATCTGGTGGGGCCACCGCATCCCGGCCTGGTACGACGAGCAGGGCCGCGTGTACGTCGGCCGCTCCGAGGCCGAGGTCCGCGAGCGCCACGGCCTGGGCGACGCGGTGCTCACCCGCGACGAGGACGTCCTCGACACCTGGTTCTCCTCCGCCCTGTGGCCCTTCTCGACCCTGGGCTGGCCGCAGGAGACCGAGGCACTGCGCACCTTCTATCCGACCTCGGTGCTGGTCACCGGCTTCGACATCATCTTCTTCTGGGTGGCCCGGATGATCATGTTCGGGCTGCACTTCATGGGCGACGTCCCCTTCCGCGAGGTCTACATCCACGGCCTGGTCCGCGATCCGGAAGGGCAGAAGATGTCCAAGTCCAAGGGCAACGTCCTCGACCCGCTGGACATCGTCGACGGCATCGACCTGGAATCGCTGGTGGCCAAGCGCACCGCCGACATGATGCAGCCACAGCTGGCCGAGCGCATCGAGCAGATGACCCGCCGCCACTACCCGGAGGGCATCAAGGCCCACGGCACCGACGCCCTGCGCTTTACCTTCGCCTCGCTGGCGACCACCGGGCGCGACGTCGTCTTCGACCTCGGCCGCGTGGAGGGCTACCGCAACTTCTGCAACAAGCTCTGGAACGCCGCCCGCTACGTGCTGATGAACACCGAGGGTGCCGACTGCGGCAGCGGCGGGCCGTTGGAGCTGGGCGCGGCCGAGCGCTGGATCCGCTCGCGGCTCGATCGCACCGTCGCCGAGGTCCGTCAGGCCTTTGCCGACTACCGCCTGGACCAGGCCGCGCAGGCGATCTACGAGTTCACCTGGGACGAGTACTGCGACTGGTATCTGGAGCTCTCCAAGCCGGCCCTGCGCGAGGGCACCGAGGCCCAGGCCCGCGGCACCCGCCAGACGCTGATCCAGGTCCTCGAGGAGCTGCTGCGCCTGACCCATCCGCTGATGCCCTTCATCACCGAGGCGATCTGGCAGCGCGTCGCCCCGGTGGCCGGCGTCACCGGTGAGACCATCATGCGCCAGCCCTACCCGACCCCGCTGGCCGAGCGGCGCGATGAGACCGCCGAGGCGGAGATCGACTGGGTGCAGCGGGTGATCCTCGGCGTGCGGCGGATCCGCGGCGAGATGGACATCTCACCGAGCCGGCCGGTGCCGGTGCTGCTGCGCCACGCCGGCGAGCGCGACCGGGCCCGCCTGGCCGAGCACGAGGGATTCGTCACCACCCTGGCCCGGCTCGAGTCGATCCGCGTCCTCGAGGCCGACGAGCAGCCGCCGGAGTCGGCCCTCGCCCTGGCCGGCGAGATGGAGGTCCTGGTGCCCATGGCCGGGCTGGTGGACAAGGACGCCGAACTCGCCCGCCTGGCCAAGGAGCGCGCCCGGCTCGAGGGGGAGATCGAGCGCGCCGAGAAGAAACTCGGCAACGAGAGCTTCGTCGCCAAGGCCCCGGCCGAGGTGGTGGACAAGGAGCGGGCGAAGCTCACCGAGGCGCAGCAGGCGCTGGAGAAGGTCGCCGAGCAGGAGCGGCGGGTGGAGGCGCTCTAGAACGGGGGCGTCACCGCCCTGGCCATGATCAGCGCATCCTCACGGCCGGAGGGGGCCGGATAGTAGTCCGGCCGCCGGCCCACCTCATGGAAGCCGTGGCGCTCGTAGAGGGCGATCGCCGCGGTGTTGGAGGGTCGCACCTCCAGGAAGAGGTTCTCGGCCTGCATCACCTCGGCGCGCTCGACGGCCACGCGCAGCAGATGAGCGGCGATGCCCTGGCGCCGCCAGTCGGGGTCGACGCAGATATTGAGGATGCTCCCCTCGCCGCCGGCGCAGCTGACCACCAGGTAGCCGAGGAGCTCGCGCCCGTGCGCCTGGACGAAACAGCCGTAGCCGGCCGCCATGCAGTCGCGGAAGATGCGTCCGCTCCAGGGATAGGCCACCGAGCGCTGCTCGATGGCGAGCACAGTACGAAGATCCTCGTAGGTCATCGGCCGGGGTTTGCCGATTGAATCCGCCATGGCTGTTTCTTGCTTGTTATGGGCAGCCCCGGAAGCACTACTGCATCCGTACGATCGCGAAGATCGCCGCCAGGATCACGGCCGTCTGCCCGGCAAGTAGACCGACCAGCCAACGCAGGACGCTGGCGCGCAGCTGCTCGATCTCCTTTTGCAACCGCAGTTCCGTCTCGCGCAGGTGCGTCTGTGTCGCCAGGTCCTTGACCTCCGGATAGCGCTCCTCCATACGCTCGAACGCCTCCGCAATCAGACGCGCGCGCGTTTTATCGTCAGGCGCGGAGGCCAGCTGCTCGTAGAGTTCGACAACGGAAGTCATGCCTTCGACGCTAGCACCAGCGAGATCCGACGGCAACGCGGTAGGCCCTGGGCATCGGCCGCCGCTCTATCCCACCTGCTTGGGCACCGAGTCGTTCTCCACCAGCGCGCGGATCCGCTTGAGATCCTGCCACACCTTGGCCTTCTCACCGGGGGAGCGCAGCAGGTAGGCCGGGTGGTAGGTCACCCAGACCGGGATCGACTGCTCGCCGTAATGGTGGAGCTGCCCGCGCAGCTTGGCCAGCGGTGCTTTCGTTTCCAGCAACTGCTGTGCTGCCACCCGCCCGAGGGCGACGATGGCCTTCGGCTCCAGGAGCTCGAGCTGCCGGCGCAGGTAGGGGGTGCAGGCGGCCACCTCGTCGGGCCGCGGATCGCGATTGCCCGGCGGCCGGCACTTGACGATGTTGCCGATGTAGACCCCGCCGCGGTCGCGGCCGCGATCGATGGCGGCGAGCATGGCATCAAGGAGCTGCCCGGCGCGGCCGACGAAGGGCTCACCCTGACGATCCTCCTCCGCACCGGGCCCCTCGCCGATGATCACCAGATCCGCCTGCCGGTCACCAACCCCGAAGACTGTCTGCGTGCGCCCCTCGCAGAGCTTGCAGGCCTGACACCCGGCCACCCGCGCCGCCAGGGCGTCCCAGTCGAGGCCGTCGCAGTCGTTGCTCGGATCGGCCGGCGCCGCGGGGGCAACCGGCTCCGGTGCGGCGGCAGCCTGCCCGCCCGTCTTGTCCTCGGGGGTCGCGGTGGCGGAGGCATCGGACGTCGCCGGCACCGCACTCTCTGCGGCACCACGCTCCGGCGGATGGCCGTCGACCGCCGTCCGCGCCGGGCCGTCACCGGCGGCGCCGGCGGCAGTCGACGCCAACGGCGCCTCCGGCTCTAGCACGGCGGCGTCGCGGGGGATGTAGCAGTCCACCCCCAGCCGGCGCAGGTAGCTGAGCCGCCGGGTATCCACGCCCTAGACGTCCGCGGCCTGTGGGTGGCGCCGATCCGGCGAGGCGAGGAGCTTGTTCAGGGCGTTGATGTACGCCTTCGCCGAGGCGATGACGATGTCCACATCGGCGCCCTGGCCGTTGGCCACGCGGCCGCCGCGCTCCAGCCGCACGGTGACCTCACCCTGGGAGTCGGTGCCGGAGGTGATGTTGTTCACCGAGTAGAGCAGCAGCTCGGTGCCCGACTGCACCAGCGAGTCCACCGCCATGAACGCCGCATCCACCGCACCGCTGCCCGGGGCCACGGCCTGGCGCTCCTCGCCGTCGATCAGCAGCGAGACGGTGGCCTCCGGCTGCTCGCCGGTCTCGGAGCAGACGTGCAGCGAGAGCAGCCGGATACGCTCGTTCTCCAGCGCCGCGCCGGCCTCGGTGACCAGCGCCTGCAGGTCCTCGTCGAAGATCTCGTGCTTCTTGTCGGCCAGCGTCTTGAAGCGCGCGAAGGCCTCGTTGAGCTGCTCCTCGGAGTCGAGGTGGATGTCCAGCTCTTCGAGCCGCGAGCGGAAGGCGTTGCGGCCGGAGTGCTTGCCCAGGACCATGCGGTTGGTGTGCCAGCCGACGTCCTCGGCGCGCATGATCTCGTAGGTCTCGCGGTGCTTGAGCACGCCGTCCTGGTGAATGCCGGACTCGTGGGCGAAGGCGTTGACGCCGACGATGGCCTTGTTCGGCTGCACGTGGAAGCCGGTGATGTTGGCCACCAGCTTCGACGTGGGCACGATCTCGCGCGCGTTGATCCGCGTCGAGCAGGAGAAGACGTCCTGGCGGGTCTTGACCGCCATGACCACCTCCTCGAGCGCGGCGTTGCCGGCGCGCTCGCCCAGACCATTGATGGTGCACTCCACCTGCCGCGCCCCGGCCTGGACCGCGGCCAGGGAATTGGCCACCGCCACGCCCAGGTCGTTGTGGCAGTGCACCGAGAAGACCGCCTTGTCCGAGTTGGGGATGCGCTCGCGCAGGGTGCGGATCAGCCCGCCGAACTGCTCCGGCAGGTTGTAGCCCACCGTATCCGGGATGTTGATCGTCCGCGCGCCGGCGTCGATGGCCGCCTCGATGATCCGGCAGAGGAAATCGTGCTCGGAGCGCCCGGCGTCCTCCGGCGAGAACTCCACGTCGTCGCACAGCTGCCGGGCCAGACTCACCGCGTGCACCGCCGCATCCACCACCTGATCCGGGGTCATGTGCAGCTTGTTCTGCATGTGGATCGGCGAGGTGGCGATGAAGGTGTGGATGCGCCCGGCCTCGGCCTGGGCCAGGGCCTCGCCGGCGGCGTGGATATCGGGATCCCGGGCCCGGGCCAGGGCGCAGACCCGGCTCTCCTTGATGGCCTCGGCCACGGCCCGGACGCTCTCGAAGTCGCCGCTGCTCGCCGCCGGGAAGCCGGCCTCGAGGACGTCGACGCGCATGCGCTCAAGCCCCTTGGCGATGCGCACCTTCTCCTCGCGGGTCATGGAGGCGCCGGGGCTCTGCTCCCCGTCGCGCAGCGTGGTATCGAAGATGTAGAGATGGTCGCTTGCACCCATGGCTGCTCAGCCCTGTGTCGTGGCGGCCTACGCCGCCGAATGGAATACGTTCACGGCGCCGCCGCGGGCACCCGTGCAGAAACGGTCGTGGGGAAGGATTCGAGCCGGCCGTCAGGCCGGCAGTCGATCCCCGCCGCGCAGGCGGGCGTTGCTAAGCAGCCGCACGCCGCCGGCGCCGCTGCAGCGAAGCCAGCGGACGTGGGGCGCGGGATTGGCCGGGCAGGTATTCATGATGCCTTCGAATATATCGCCGCAGCGCCGCCCGGGCAAGCGTTCAGGCGCGCCGGTGGCGGCGCCGCCGGCGCAGCCGCAGCACGGTCAGCACCGGGCCGGAGAACATGTAGATCAAAAAGCCCAGACAGATCGCCGTCGGCGGGTGCACCGCCACCAGCGCCATGGCCAGCACCAGCCCCACCACCGAGGTGAACCGCACCCGGTAGCGGAAGTCGAGCTCCTTGAAGCTCTCGTAACGGACGTTGCTGACCATCAGCACCGCCCCAAGCACCACCACCACCCCCACCGGGATGGCGGCCTCAAGCCCGGTCAGCCCGATACGGTCGCCGAACCAAACCAGACCGACCACCGCCCCGGCCGCCGCCGGACTGGGCAGCCCCTGGAAGTAGCGCTTGTCGTCCACCCCGCTCTGGGTGTTGAACCGCGCCAGGCGCAGCGCGGCCCCGGCGACGAAGAGGAAGGCCACCAGCCAGCCAACGTTATCCCAGGGCGTGCCGGCGCCGGTGTTGCCCAGCGCCCACAGGAAAGCCACCGCCGCCGGGGCGAGGCCGAAGCTGACCATATCGGCCAGGGAGTCGTACTGCACCCCGAAGTCGCTCTGCGTACCGGTCAGCCGCGCCACCCGGCCGTCGAGGCCGTCGAAGACCATGGCCACCAGCACGGCCACCGCGGCGCGACCGAACTCGCCGTCGATGGCGGAGATCACCGCCATGAAGCCGAAGAACAGGCACCCCGTGGTGAACAGGTTCGGCAGCAGGAAGATGCCGCGGCGACGGACCCGCTTATTCATGCCGCGCCCCCGGCACCGTATCCAGCGGGAGGCCGTCGGCGTTCCAGGCCATCACCCCGCCCTGCAGGTTGAAGACCGGCTCGAAGCCGTGCCGGGTGAGCAGGTGCGCCGCGCCGGCCGAGCGCATGCCGCTATGGCAGTACACCACCACGGGACCACCATTCGGGCAGTGGCCGCGCAGCTCCTGCAGACGCCGACGCAGTTGATGCTTGGGGATGTGCACGGCGCCGGGGAGGACGCCGCCGCGGACCTCGGGACCGGTCCGCACATCGAGGAACAGGGTCTCGCCGTCGTTGACCTGGCGCACCGCCTCGGCCACCGGCAGCGGCCGATAGCGACGCGTCAGGCGACGCCAGAGCAGCCGCCCGCCGAGCACCGCCACGGCGGCGATCGCGACAAAACGGACAGGGTCCTGCTCGATCCAGTGAAGCAGCTCGGTCATGGGGCTCCCGGCGCCACCGGCGGGCGGGCCCGACGGGCCCGCCCCACGCGCGGACGCTGGCTCAGTCGCGGTCGACCAGCTTGTTGGCCGCGATCCACGGCATCATGCCGCGCAGACGCTCGCCCACCTCCTCGATGGGGTGCTCGGCGGCCAGCCGGCGGCGGGCGTGCAGGGTCGGCGCGCCGGCCTTGTTCTCCAGCACGTACTCCTTGGCGAAGTCGCCGTTCTGGATCTCCTCGAGGATCTCGCGCATCGCCTCGCGGGACTCCTCGTTGATGACCCGCGGGCCGCGGGTGAAGTCGCCGTACTCGGCGGTGTTGGAGACCGAGTAGCGCATGTTCGCCAGGCCGCCCTCGTAGAGCAGATCCACGATCAGCTTGGTCTCGTGCAGGCACTCGAAGTACGCCATCTCGGGGGCGTAGCCGGCCTCCACCAGCGTCTCGAAGCCGGCCTCGATCAGCGCGGCGATGCCGCCGCAGAGCACGGTCTGCTCACCGAACAGATCGGTCTCGGTCTCCTCGCGGAAGGAGGTCTCGATGATCCCCGAGCGGCCGCCGCCGTTGGCCACGGCGTAGGCCAGGGCGATCTCCTTGGCCTGGCCGCTGGCGTCCTGCTCGATGGCGATCAGCGACGGCACGCCGGCGCCGGCGACGTAGGTCGAGCGCACGGTGTGGCCGGGGCCCTTGGGGGCGATCATGATCACATCGTGATCGGCCGCCGGCTGGATCTGGCCGTAGTGGACGTTGAAACCGTGGGCGAAGGCGATCGCCGCGCCGTCCTTGAGGTTCGGCGCCACCTGCTGGTTGTAGATGTCCGGCGCCGCCTCGTCGGGGACGAGCATCATCACCACGTCGGCCCCCTGGGTGGCCTCCTCCACCGAGGCGACCTCCAGGCCGGCCTCCTGGGCCTTCGCCGCCGAGCCCGAGCCCGGGCGCAGGCCGACGACCACGTTGACGCCGGACTCCTTGAGGTTGTTGGCGTGGGCATGGCCCTGGGAGCCGTAGCCGATGATCGCCACGCGGCGGCTGGTGATCAGCGAAAGATCGGCGTCCTGATCGTAATAGACCTTCATGTTTCCCCCTGAACGGATTCGCGAGTCCGCCCGCCGCCGGGCGGGCGGAGATGAGACGGGACGGCGCTAGACGCGCAGATGGCGCTCGCCGCGGCTGATGCCGATGACACCGGAGCGGACCACCTCCAGGATGTTGCTCGGGCCGATGGCCTCGATGAAGGCGTCGAGCTTGTCGCTCGTGCCGGTCATCTCGATGGTATAGATCTTCTCGGTGACGTCGAGGATGCGGCCGCGGAAGATGTCCGTCAGGCGCTTGAACTCCTCGCGCTGCTCGGCGACGCCGGCGGTGACCTTGATCAGCATCATCTCGCGCTCGATGTGCTTGCCCTCGGTCATGTCCACGACCTTGATCACATCGAGCAGCTTGTTCAGCTGCTTGATGATCTGCTCGATGATCTGATCGTCGCCGATGGTGACCAGGGTCAGCCGCGAGATGCTCGGGTCATCGGTGGGGGCGACCGTCAGGCACTCGATGTTGTAGCCACGGGCCGTGAACATGCCCGAGATGCGCGACAGCGCGCCGGACTCGTTCTCCACCAGCATCGAGATGATGTGCCGCATGTAGCTCTCCCCCGGACCGCAATGTGCGGAGTAAATGCGGGAAAATACTGGCCGGTGGGGCGGAGGTCAAGCAGGGGCCAGCCAACCTCTCCATCGGCCGCCACCGCAACCGCCTCGGACGAGAGCACAGCCTACCATCTCGCCGATACGCGCCCATGACCGCGGTTTGACTCCCCTCGCGCGCGCGAGCTAATTTTTGGGTCGAAAGCCTGCGTGCAGGGAGAGATCATGCGGCACACAGGGAACCTCTGGATCGCCGGCCCGCTGACGTGCCTGATCGGCCTGGTTTCAACCTCAGCTACGGCCCAGACGCCGGGGCAGGATCAGGCCTCTTTTAGCCAGGAAATCTCGGTCAAGGAACCCATCCAGGCCGGGATTGAGGAACCGAACCCCCACATGAAACTCAACGGAGGGGCCCCCATCACCGCCGGGGAGAGCGCCTCCGGAGCGTTCAGGTATCTCGTCAAGGGTTTAGGCCCCATGGAGATCACCTTTGACGAGTCGCTCCGACAAGGTCCCGATGGGGCCGAGGATCATGCAGACCTAAAGGTACCCGGGACGCGGCAGGAGTTCGTCACGGGGGTGCACGTGGATGACGGAGAGGTGACCGCAAAGACCGACGAGGAAGCACCCTCCGGCAGCTATCAGTGGGAGGTCACCGTCACCGCCTCGTACGACTGGTGACACCACCCCTAAACGCCGCGAAAGCGCCGCCCAGGTAAGCGCCCCTCCCGGCTAGCACTTCACTGCGACTCCAGACCGAGCTTCCCGGTGCGCTCCCAGTGGGCGATCTCGTCCAGCGGAGCCTGATCTGCGGGGACGATCACCGAGTCCCCATCGTCTGGATCACCATTGAGCATCCGCACCTCCTCGACCAACGCCGCTAGATCTTCGTCGGACATTGGGGCCCCCAGCCGCTCCAGCACGTGCTCGAGGTGGTCGCGAAGGCTGTACCCCTCGTCGAATTCGAAGCGAATCTCCTCTACCGGAGACGCTGGCTCAGCAGCCTGGACGATCTCACCGTCATCGTGGATGGTCAGGTCGTAACCGCGGGCTAAGTCCCCGTCGTCCTCGATGGCGACCCGCTGCGCGGTCGCTGACTGCGGCACGCCAAGGCGCTCCGCCTGCTCTTCGGAGGCCTGGATCCGGTAAGCGCTAGGAGGAAGTTGGTCGAGGATGTAGAGGCCGTCAAAGACACTGCGCTCGCTGCGCACGACCTCGCCGCTCTCGGCATCGACCGCTTCCATCTCGAAACCCGAAACCTCCTCGGGGTCGTGCAGCCCGCGCCGCCGGTGCACCGTACCGTCCACCTCCCCGGTCTCGTGCAAGGCGTACTCCAACGGCAACACCCTGCCGGGGCGCGGCTGGAAGCTCACCCCCTCCTTGGCCGGTCGCACGAAGGGGTTCTCGATGGAGCCGACATCGACCTCGACATTGACCGGCTCGTGTGGCTCCAGTCGGGCCACCCAGGCCTCACCGTCCTCGTTACTGGCCCCGCACTGACGGTCGGCACAGACCTCGACATTCTCCACGGGCTCCCCGTCCTGGTGCACGCGGGCCAGGACGGCGCCGTGATCGTAGCCGCGCCCGGCCTCCGGATCGGGATACCAGCCGCCATCCGGATGGGGCAGACCGCCGACGTCCACGCCGACCGAGACCTGCCAGCTCCCCTCGGTATCGATCTGGCCCCGCCCCGACAGCCGCCAGTACTCGCGGCTCGTGCGGGAGAGCCCCAGCCGTAGCCGGTGGGGGCGATCGTTGAAGCTCCCGCGCACGCTAGCGCTGCCGCGCCAGTTCGCGTTGAGGTCCTGGCTGTACTCCGCGTTAGCGCTGTCCATCTCCGCCTCGGGGGCGAGGTCGTAGCTGACCCCGAGGCTCAGCCGCCCCTGGCGATGGCGGCCCCAGCGGGTTTGGAGGCTTCCCCGCGCTGCGGGATCCTCGTCATCCGTCCGGCTGACGCGGAGCGAATGCCTCAGGCGCTGCCCACCGATGGTCACGTTTTCGCGGGTGCGCAGCCGCTGCCAGGTGGATTCGCCGTCCGCCGACTCCTGGTGCTCATAGCGCAGCCGCGTGCGCAATGGCCCGAGGGAGCCGGCGGCCTGGAGCTCATGGCCGTGGCGCAGCTCGCCGCTGACGCGGCTGCGGATGGCCTCACCCTCGAGGCCATCCACATGGGTGTACTCGTAGCCGAGATCCAGCGGCCCCAGCCCCCGATCCAGGGACAGCCGCCAGGCGCTGCCATCCTCGCGATCGAAGGCACCGCGCACACGGCCCCAGACGCCCAGGGCGCTGAAAGCGGCGTCCGCACCCACAAGCTCGCGCTCGGCCGGAGCCGCCTGCTCATCGGGCTCCTGGTAGTGGACGTCCGCGCCGACAGTCACGGCCTCGGTCACGCCGACATCCACCCGCCCGGCAGCGCTCCGGACGTGCTCATCGGCTGGGTCCTGCTCGTAGAGGCTCTCGCCCTCCCAGACGGCGTCGAGGCTGTAGTGCACCCTGCCCGGGGGCAGCAGCCCGGGGCCGATCTCGATGGTGCGCGTGATGGTCTCCCGCTCACCGTGCGGCCCGTAGAACTCGATGGTGTAGGGGTTGGTGCCCGGCCGGGCGTCGATATCGTCGAACTCGAGGCGGTCCGTATCGACGTCCTGGGCGAAGTCGATCAGGTCACCGTCGCGATAGAGTTCGACATCCCAGCCCTCGGGGACCTCGATCTCGATTGTCTGATCGGTGAAGGTCGTTCGCGCCACGCCCTCCGGACGGTTGGTCGCGGTCACCCCCATCCCGGAGCGACCGCGGCGGACCAGGTCATAGCGCGGCGGATTGACCCGACCTAGCTCGTAGCGCTCCAAAGCCGGGTGGCCAACCTGCTGGCCGAGCGCGCCGTCGAACCGGCGGAGGCCATCCTCGTCATTGGCCAGGAGCCGCCACTCCGACTCGTGCCAGAGCACATCACCGGCCCCTGCAAGATCGCCCCGTGTAGCAGTCTGCTCGTCGTTCAGCCGCTGATCGAGGCTCAGGGACCATGCGGGGCGGGTCAGCGCGCGCCGCGGGAGCGGCTCCCGGGGCAGCCACGCCTCCCCCTCGTCGGCGGGAGCCCCGTCGCGAAGCTCCGCCCAGCGGGACTCGCGCTCCAGCCGGCTGAGCACAGGAAGCTCCTCCTCAGCGCGCATGTGGATCTCGGCATCGCGCGGGCGGTGCTCGAAGTCCACGGGCAGGAACGCCTGGATGGCCTCCTCCCGGAGGTAGAGGTCATCGTGCTCCTGGATCCAGTCCTCGTCCCCGAGGACCAGGGGGTCGCCTCCGACCTTGCCCATGCCGCTGTCGGCGTCGAAGGAGACCGTGCGGTCGGGATCGAGGACCCACCCAGTCACCTCGCCCTCGCGGGGTTGCACGTCCAGCGCCAACTCCAGGTGGCTGGCGATCTGCCCGAGGGGGTAGTAAACCGCTTCCCCCTCCTGGATCAGGTACTCGGTATCGGCGAGCGTGTAGCCCTCTAGGCTGAGGCGGACGATCATGTCGCTCCGCGCTTCCTCGTCCGCCTCCTCGAGGGCATCCAGTGAGAGGGGGCTCGATGCGAGGCCGATCGATGGCTGCAGCGCCAGGGAGAGGCCAACGACACCGGCCAGGAGCGCGGCGCGGGCGGACACCACCCCGACCGGTCACTCGACCGTCACGACCTCTTCCGCGAGGACATGGCCGCCCTCGGGGGCCGGGCTCCCGTCCTCCGCCTCGTCGAAGGCCCGGTAGACCAGCCGCAGCCGGTCACCCGCCCGGATCCCGGCCTCGGCATTGTCGAGCTCGATGATGCGGTGATCCGCCATGGAGGCGGGCACCACGGCGCGGGAGCGCTCCAGGACCGGCTCCGCCTCACCCTCCCGGTAGACGGCCAAGTCGCCGTAGACGCCCCGCTCGCCGTTGCGCTCGAGCACCACCTCGAGGGTATCGTCATCCTCCTCGGCCACGCGGCGGACCTCGCCGAAGGCGGGCTCGGCCTCGGGCTCACCGTAGGTGATCGCCATGGGCACGCTCATGGCGAACAGGGTCTCGATCTCCACCGCCACCTCGTCCTCGCCGAGATCGTCGGCGAAGGCCTGGGCATCCCCGGTCGGCATGGTCCGGACCGCGAGCCGCGCCCGGTACTCGCCCGGCTCCAGGTTATCCGGGAAGCGGGCCATCATGCGCACGGTCTGGCTCTCGCCCGGCTCCAGCGTCATCTGCCGCGGATGGAACCGCACCAGGTCAGCCCCGTAGTAACCACGATCGCTGTTCGGAGGCTCGACCGGCTCCTTCAGCTCTGTGCCGGCGCGGGGTGTCACCTCCTCGTCCAGGACCAAGACGCGATACTCCTGGCGCTCGTCGCTGCGATTGAAGACCTGGACCTGCGTGGCGCGCTGCTGCTCATCCAGGAAGACGCGCTGCGGGGCGAGCTGCAACGACGCCACCGCATCGCCCACCACCGCCAAGCTGAGCCCCGCAGTTGCCAACCACGAGGCGCCGAACGCGAGCTTGCGCATGCTACCAACCTCCCCACAACTAAAAGGACGGGGGCTCCGGCATCCTCGCTTGCCCCCGGCAAGGATCCCCGATCACTTAGAAGTCCGCATAATCTACGCGGGCTTCGATCGTTGCGCTATAGTCGCCTGCTCGGATGTCCTCCGGGATCGGGGACTCAGTTGTGGCCTGATCGCCGTTGGCGGGACAATCACAGACCTTGATCGGATAGCTGTACTCACCATCGCTGTCCAGCTCAACGGGACCCTTCGAGAAGTCGAAGGCCGCCGTGAGCATCATCTCAAACGTGTCGGTGCCGTTCTTCACCTCCAGGATGGGCCTCTTGTCATCGACATCATGCAGATCGCCGGTCAGCTCAAGATTGACCAGCTTATCCGGCTCGCCCTCGATCGTGAGCTGGGGCACATCGTAGCTCTCGGGCAAGGGCTCGCCGGCGAAGAGCGGGTCATCCCAAGTCAGGTCTGGCCCGACCGTAACCGTGACCGGATCCCAGACCTCAATATCGACCTCATATTGTGCATCGTCTACGTGAAGCTCATCCCCACCAGCCCACGCTGAGCCTGCAGCCAAGACGAGTGCACTCGCCGCGGTCCATGTCGCAACGCTCGTGTGAGCCCGGCGCGGTGGATAGCGCTTCGATTGGCTCATGGCCCACCTCCTCTAGCCTTGATCCAGCGGGCCCCCTACGGGGCCCGCGCTTCATCCTTCGGATCCTCGACTAAGGAGGCGCTTAAAACTCGTAATCCGCAGTGATCGTCACGGTCTCCGTGTATTTACCCGCAGTCGTGCCGTCGTCGAGATCAGCCGAGAACTCGCCACCGACCCCCGCGTCGCCGCCATCGAGCGTGACGTTCTCATTGTCGGGCAGGGTCACCGTGATGTCGTCCGTATCGGACATTTCGCCCTCGCTAGTGTACGTGACGGTCACCCCAGCACCCTCCTCGCCCTCGACGGTAGCGGTGAAATCATCCGTAGCTTCAGCGCCCGGGGCATACCCATCGTCATCAAGGTTCGGCTCGGAGACATCGGTGATCTCCACCGGCTCCCAGACCTCGACCTCAACCTCGAAATCGTCAATGTCCTGCGAGTTGTCGGCCGCGACGTTCCCGGCCCCGATGGCCAGAACGGAACCCGCGGTCAGCGCCAGCGCACCCTTGGTCCAGTCGAACTTCCGCATGACTGCTTCTCCTCTGTTTCCCTGTGCGAATCCTTTGGTCTGCTTCAGCCAAGAAGCGACTTCCGGTGGTCCAGCCCCGGGTCATTTCTCCGATCGTCGACCCGGGATTGGCTGGCACTTGGGACGCTACCAAAGGCCCCTGACCGTCTCCGTCCAGCTGTTCCGACGAATGGGCGCCCTCGACCGTCCGAAACATCAGACACCCGCGCACTGGCCGATCTGTCCATGGATCTGGACACTCCACCCTTCCATCGCCCGTCGCCCCTCCGGTTAACTAGACGTTTACCAGTGAGGGGCCGCAACGGGGCCCCGGGAGGAGCGCAAGCGCGGGGCTACTTGGACAAGGAGTGCACCGATGAGCACGGAGCTCGAGGTCTTCATCCGCCGCTGTGCCAACGAGCAGGGCCTGTCCCTGGCCGAGGTCGCCCGGCGGGCCGGGATGAGTCGGCAGTCGCTCTACGATTTCTGGTCCCGCGACGGGTATCCGAACCTGGGCACGGTGGCGGAGGTGGCCGAGGTGCTCGGGGTGCACCCGCTGCGGCTGCTGGAGCTGCAGTTCCCTGACCACGGCGACGGCGAGGATCGCTGCCACACCCTGCGCTGGAACCTGGACCGGGCCGGGCTGGCCGCCGCGCTGCTCGAGCACGGCCCACAGCCCGTCGTCGGCCTGGACGCTGAGGGCCGGGTGGCGCTCTGCAATCCGGCCGCCAGCGAACTCCTCCAGCGCCAACCGCAGCGGGTCCTGGGCGAGCCGGCCGAGCGCATCCTGCCCGGCGAGGCGCTGGCGCGGATCCGCACCCAGTGCCCGCTGATGACCGGTGACCCCGCCCCGCCCCACGCCACCCCGCGCGGCGGCGTCCGGCTGAGCACCCGTCGCGGCGAGGACGGCAGCCTGCTGCAGGCCCGGGCGCAGCTGATCGAGGCGCCGCTGCACGAGCGTCCGCTGGTCCTGCTGCTGCTCGCCCCCCGGGAACCGGGCCCCGGGGCCACAGCCGAGGGGCCGCCACACCCCGTCGATCGGGAACCGCTTACCGGTCTCCCGGACCGGGACTCCACCGAGGCGCTGCTGCGCTGGACCATGCAGCGCGCCGAGGCCCGGGACACCGAGCTGGCCGTACTGGTAGTCCAGCTCGACGGCTTCGAGCGCACCGAGGCCGGGCTGGGTGCGGAGATCGCCGATCGGGTGGTGCACGGCGTCGCCGAGCGTATGGGCGGGCAGTTGCGCCACGCCGATCTGCTCGGCCACCTGGGACGCGGCCAGTTCGCCGCCATCCTGCCGGAGACCGGCTCGCGCAGCGGCGCCCTGCAGGTCGCGCAGCGCATCGGCCAGGCCCTCGAACAGCCGGTGGAGACCGGCACCTGCACCTGCCGGCTGCAGCCGCGCATCGGCATCGCCCTGTTCCCCGAGCACAGCCGCCACGCCGCCACACTGCTCGAGCAGGCGCGCTCGGCGACCACGCACACCGCTGCGGACCACCAACCCGGGCAGATCGTCGAGCCAGACCTGGGCGATCGCGTCGCCCGGCGCGTGTCCCTGATCCGCGACCTGCGCCGGGCGCTGGATCGGCACACCCTCTGCGTCCATTACCAGCCGGTCTTCGATCTGGCCAGCGGTGAGCTCACCGCCCTGGAGGCCCTGCTGCGCTGGCCCGAGGATCCCACCCCCCAGCCCGGCATCGAGGAGGTCATCGACGCCGCTGAGCAGGCCGGCCTGCTCGGCGATCTGGACCGCTGGGTGGTGGAGCAGGTGCTGGCCGACCTCGCCGACTGGCACGCCCAGGGGCGCCGCGTCCCGCGGGTGAGCGTCAATACCGCCGGACGCACCCTGGGCACCGGCGCGCTGGATCCGGCGGTGCTCAGCAAGCGTCTGGAGCGGCTGGGCCTGCCGGCGCACACCGTGGACATCGAGCTCTCCGAGCGCCAGCTGCTGGAGACCGGCGGCGCCGGCCATGAGGGCCTGGCCCACGCCCGCCGGCACGCCTTGGGGGTGACCATCGACGACTTCGGCACCGGCTACGCGTCGCTCGTCTCCCTGCGCGATCTCCCCGCCGGGCGGCTCAAGGTGGACCAGACGCTGATCCGGGACCTGCCCACGGACCCGGACCAACAGGCGCTAGTGACCAGCATCGCCGGGCTCGCCCAGCGCTTCGGTATGGGGCTGGCCGCCGAGGGGGTGGAAACCGGCCAGGAGGCGGAGCTGCTGCAGCAAATGGGGTTCAACGAGGCGCAGGGCTACCACTTCGGCCACCCCGCGCCGGCGGAGGTGATCGCCGGGCGGCTGACCGCGGCGTCCTGACCCGCTGCTCCCTTCGCCCCCGCGCCCCTGCTGCGCTACCCTAGTCCGGTTCCGCGGCCCAGCCGTCGCCGAAGACCGGATCCAGACAGGGAGCGAATCGATGCGCGTCACCCGTTTTCCGCTATCCACCACCCGCGAGACCCCGGCCGACGCCGAGATCGTCAGCCACCAGCTGATGCTGCGCGCCGGCATGATCCGCCGCCTCTCCTCGGGGCTGTACACCTGGCTGCCCCTGGGGCTGCGCGTGCTGCAGAAGGTGGAGCGGATCGTGCGCGAGGAGATGAACCGCGCCGGGGCGCTGGAGGTGCTCATGCCCGCCGTGCAACCGGCGGAGCTCTGGCAGGAGTCCGGGCGGTGGGAGAAGTACGGCCCGGAGCTGCTACGCATCAAGGACCGCCACGACCGCGACTGCTGCTTCGGCCCCACCCACGAGGAGGTGATCACCGACCTCTTCCGCCGGGAGATCCGCAGCTACCGCCAGCTGCCGGTGAACTACTACCAGATCCAGACCAAGTTCCGCGACGAGATCCGCCCGCGCTTCGGCGTCATGCGCGCCCGCGAGTTCCTGATGAAGGACGCCTACTCCTTCCACCTCGATGAGGACGACCTGCGCGCCGAGTACCAGCGCATGCACGAGGCGTACTGCCGGATCTTCCAGCGCACCGGACTGGCCTTCCGGCCGGTGGAGGCCGACACCGGAGCGATCGGCGGCAGTGTCTCCCACGAGTTCATGGTCCTCGCCGACTCCGGCGAGGACGCCATCGCCGTGTGCGAGCCCAGCGGCTACGCCGCCAACGTCGAGCTGGCCCCGGCACTGCCGCCGCAGGAGCCGCGCCCGGCACCCGGCGCGAACATGGAGGAGGTGGCCACGCCGGAGCAGCGGACCATCGCCGAGGTGGCTGCCTATCTGGGGCTGCCCGAGTCGCGCAACCTCAAGACTCTGGTGGTCGAGGGCGCCGAGGGCGGACTGGTGGCGCTGCTGCTGCGCGGCGACCACGAGCTCAACGCGCTCAAGGCCGAGAAGCACCCGGCGGTCAAGGCGCCGCTGACCTTCGCCGAGGCCGAGCGCGTCGAGCGCGAGCTGGGCTGCCCGTTCGGATCGCTGGGGCCGGTGGGGCTGGCGGGGATCCCCTTGATCGCCGACCACGCCGCCGCCGCGATGGCCGATTTTGCCTGCGGCGCCAACCGCGAGGGCTACCACCTGACCGGCGTCAACTGGGGCCGCGACCTGCCCGAGCCGGAGACCGCCGACCTGCGCGAGGTCGAAGCGGGCGACCCGAGCCCCGACGGCGAGGGTACTCTGACCCTGCGCCGCGGTATCGAGGTGGGGCACATCTTCCAGCTCGGCACCACCTACAGCGCGGCCATGGGCGCCAGCGTACTCGATGAGCAGGGCCAAGAGCGCACCGTGACCATGGGCTGCTACGGCATCGGTGTCTCGCGGGTGGTGGCCGCGGCCATCGAGCAGAACCACGACGATCAGGGCATCTGCTGGCCGGCGCCCATCGCTCCGTTCCAGGTCGCCCTGGTGGCCATCAAGGCCGAGGATCCGGCGGTGGCCGAGGCCGCCGAGGCGCTCTACGGCGAGCTGACCGCCAGCGGCATCGATGTCCTCTACGACGACCGCGACGCCCGCCCCGGGGTGAAGTTCGCCGACATGGAGCTGATCGGCATCCCCCACCGGGTGGTGGTCAGCCCCCGGGCGATCCAGGACAGCAGCGTGGAATACAAGGGTCGCCAGGACGACAACCCCACCAGCGTCCCCCGCACGGAGATCGTGACATGGCTGAAGAACCGTCTGACCTAGGCCCCCGCGGCCGCGTCCTCATCGCCGGCTGCGGCCGCATCGGCCAGGCCCTGGGCAGCCGCCTGGGCGCCGGCGGGGCCGAGGTCTTCGGCCTGCGCCGCCAGCCCGAGGGCCTGCCCGAGGGGATCACCCCGATCGCCGCCGACCTCGAGGACCCGGCGACCCTGGCCGAGGCGGTGCCCACCGGGCTCGATACCGTCTACTACATCCTCACCCCAGGGAGCTACGACGACGACGGCTACCGCCGCGCCTTCGTCGACGGCCTGCAGAACCTCGCCGGCGTGCTGCGTCGCCACCCGGCCGCGCCGCGGCGGCTGGTCTTCGTCTCCAGCACCGCCGTCTACGGCCAGCAGGCCGACGAGTGGATCGACGAGGACAGCCCCACCGAGCCCGGGCGCTTCTCCGGGCAGCGCCTGCTCGAGGCCGAGGCCATCGCCCTCGCCGGCCCGTGGGCCGGGGTCGCCGCCCGCTACGGCGGCATCTACGGCAGCGGCCGCGACTTCCTCATCCGCAAGGTCGAGGCCGGCGAGCCGTGCCAGGAGGGGCAGTACACCAACCGCATCCACAGCGAGGACGTGGTCGGCAGCCTCGCCCACCTCGGCCGCAACGAGGTCCCCGGCGGGGTCTACCTCGGAGTGGATGACGCCCCCTCGACCCAGTGCGAGGTGATGGACGGCATCGCCGAGCTGCTCGGCGTGCCGCAACCCCCGCGCGGCGAACCGGGCAGCGGCGGCATGCGCGGGGTGGGCAGCAAGCGCGGCTCGAACCGCAAGCTCAAGGCCAGCGGCTACCGCTTCCGCTACCCGACGTTCCGGGAGGGGTATGCCGCACTGATCGGCGGCGGGGCGTAGCGCGCCGGCGCACGCGGCCGGTGTGCGGCAGCCACAGCCGCCAATGGCCCGTCAGCGGACGGTGAAATCCGCCGGGGCCGGGTCGTCGGCCGGCTCGCAGTGGACCGCGGTGACGCTGGCCGCCGGCGGCCCCTGATGCAGCCACTCGCGCAGCTGCGCGACCGCCTCCGGCGGCCCGCAGGCGAGCACCTCCACGCGTCCGTCGCGCAGGTTGCGGGCGTAGCCGGTAACGCCCAGGCGCACCGCCTGCTCCTGGGTGGCGGCCCGGAAGCAAACCCCCTGCACCCGGCCGCTGATGGTACAGCGTGTCTTCTCGTCGGTCGTCGTCATGCTACCTCCGCACGCGCCGCCGGGCGCCCTGCGTCGGCCACCTCCTCGGCGGTGGGCTCAAGCAGGGCGCTCAGCGGCAGATCAAAGCTCTGCTCCCAACGTTCCTCCACCCGGCGCAGCCGCTCGGCCAGCCGGCGATCCCACGCCACGCCCGACTCCAAGCCCGCCGCCGGGGGCAGCGGGTAGGCGAGCATGCGGTGGAGCTCGGCCAGCTTGAAGGTCGAAGGATCCCGCGCCAGGAGCCAGGCGCCGTCGGCGCTGCGCTCGATGACGTGGTGCCGGCGCAGGGCCTCGAGGGCCTCGGCCAGGCCGGGCTCGCCGGCCTCCGGCTCCTGCTCGAGCAGCTCGGCGAAGGTGACCCCCTCGCCCCGGCGCTGCGCCTGATAGAGGTGCCCCAGGATATGCACCGCCAGCACCAGTGCCCACCGGTCGCGGGCCAGGTGGCCGCCGGTGCGCCAGCGGTAGCCACGCAGCGCCTGAGTGACCTCCGCACCGATGAGGATCACCAGCCAGGAGATGTACAGCCAGACCAGGAAGATGGGCAGCGCCGCCAAGGCCCCGTAGATGACCTCGTAGGTCGGCGCGCGGGCGATGAACGCCGCGAAGCCGCCCTTGGCCAACTCGAACAGCCCCGAGGCCACCACGCCCCCGATCACGGCGTGGTGCACCGGCACGCTGCGGTGCGGCACCAGGCTGTAGAGCAGCGTAAAGACAACGGCCTGCACCACGAACGGCGCCAGGTTGAGCAGCTGGGCGATGAGATCCGACGGCGGCTCCAGCGGGCCGAGGCTCACCGTGCCCATGTACGAGGTGGAGGCCACGCTCACGCCAAGCAGCAGCGGGCCCATGGTCAGCACCGTCCAGTAGACCATGAACCGCTGAAGGGTCGGCCGCGGCCGCTCCACCCGCCAGATCTCGTTGAGCACCCGCTCGATGGTGTTGAGCAACAACAGTGCGGTCACCGTCAGACCGGCGATGCCCACTGCCGTGAGCTCGGCGGCGCGTCCCATGAAGTTCTCCAGGTGCTCGTCGATGGCGTCGCTCGCCGCCGGCACCAGGTAATCGACCATGGCTTCGCGCAGGCGGTCGGTGACCCCCTCAAAGACCGGGAAGGCCGCCAGCACCGAGAAGCCGATGGTCATCAACGGCACGATGGCCAGCAGGGTGACGTAGGCGAGCATGCCGGCGCTCTTGGCGCACTGATCGGCCTGGATGCGCTGGACCAGGTACTCGCCGAACCCCCACGCCTGGCTGACCAGCGGGTGGGCGGGCAACGCCCGGAGCCTGTCGGCGGCAGCGCGCAGGCGGCCGCGCAGTTCCGTCATGGTGGAGCCTCTCCGTGCAGGCGTTAGAATGCCGGGTACCGCAACCAACGGAGATACCGCCGTGGCCAGGATCCTGGTGCTCTACTATAGCCGAAGCGGCGCCACCGCCGATATGGCCCGCCACGTGGCCCGGGGCGTGGAGGCCGTCAACGGCGCCAGCGCCGTGGTGCGCACGGTCCCGCCAGTCTCGCCGGACTGGGAGAGCGTCGCCCCGGCGGTCCCCGACGAGGGGGCGCCCTACGCCATCGTCGAGGAACTGGAGCACTGCCACGGGCTGATCCTGGGCAGTCCCACGCGCTTCGGCAACATGGCCGCCCCGCTGAAGTACTTCCTGGACACCACCAGCGGCGCCTGGCTCTCCGGGACGCTGGCCGGCAAGCCCGGGGCGGTTTTCACCTCCACCGGCAGCCTCCACGGCGGGCAGGAGTCCACCCTGTTGAGCATGATGCTGCCGCTGCTCCACCACGGCATGTACCTGGTCGGCCTGCCGTACACCGAGCCGACCCTGGCCAAGACCACCAGCGGCGGCACGCCCTACGGCCCCAGCCACACCGCCGGGACGGCGGGTAACCGGCCGATCACCGACGAGGAGCGCAAGCTGTGCAACGCCCTCGGCCGCCGCGTGGCGCGGTTGGCCGTCCAGCTCTACGGACCCGAGGCATGATGTCGGCCAAGGCCCTGCACCGGATCGCCATCACCGCCTTCATCGGCCTGGTCGTGCTGATGACCAGCTGGCTGCTGTGGCTGCATCCGCCCGCGGATGCGCTGATGCCCATCGCCCTGATCACGCTGCTCGGCCCGCTGGCGCTCACCGCCCGCGGGGTCCTCTACGGCCGCCGCTACACCGTGGCCTGGAGCGCGATCTTCGTGTTGATCTACTTCATCCACGGCGTTACCTACGCCGCGGTGCCCGGCCCGGAGCGCTGGCTCGGCGTCCTCGAGATCGCCCTGGCGGTGGTCTACTTCACCGCCGCCCTGATGTATCTGCGTCAAGCCGGGAGCGCTCGGCAAGGATCTCGCGGACAAACGGCACCGTAAGCCGGCGCCCGGCGGCCAGCGAGGCCCGGTCCAGGGTCTCGAAGAAGGCCAGCAGTCCGGGTAGCTCCCGCGGCAGGCGGCGGATCAGGTAGCGCGCCGTGGCGTCCGGTAGCTCCAGCCCGCGCTGTGCCGCGCGCTGGCGGAGGATGGCCAGGCAGGTGGCCTCATCCGGCTCGCGCACCGCGACCACCGGTCCCCACCCCAGGCGCGAGCGCAGATCCGGCAGCCCCAGCGGCAGCTCCGCCGGCGGCCGTTGCCCGGCGAAGAGCAGCCGCCCGCCGCGCTCCACCACCCGGTTGTAGAGGTGGAAGACCGCACCCTGCCACTCGTCGCGCCCGTGCAGCGCATCGAGATCGTCGAGGGCGATCAGCTGCGCCTGCTCCCAGCCGTCGAGCACCGCCGCGCCGTGGCCGAGCAGCTGATCCAGCGGCAGGTAGACCGCTACCCCGCCGGCGCTGGTCACGCGGCGGCAGACCCCCTGGAGCAGGTGGCTCTTACCGACCCCGTGGGGGCCGTGCAGGTAGAGCGCCGGCGCCTCGAGCACGCCGTCGGCCAGGTCCGTGACCAGGCGCAGGGCCGTATCGTTCTCGCCGGGCACGAACCGGTCGAGCTCGGCGGCGGCGTTCCAGCGGATGTTCAGTGGCAGTTGCACCGATCCCCCCGGTGGGCATTGCGGGTGGGCTCATTCCAGGGCGCCGTCGCCGCCCTGTCAAGCGCCGCCTTGTCCAGCGGCGCAGGCCTGTTAATCTCCCGCGCACGGAACCCGGCCCGCGGCCGCCGCGGGCCGCCGACCCGACACCCACACGGATCGAGGAGCCGCTCACCATGCGCAGACGTTCCATCCACCTGGCCGCGGCCGTGGCACTGGCCACCGCCGGCGGCAGCGCAGCCGCCGATGGCCGCGAGGCCTCGGCCAGCCTCGGTATCGCCATCAACCAGGGCAACACCGAGTCCGAGCGCTACAACCTCAACGCCGACTACCTGGAGCGCACCAACGCCCACCGCTTCACCGCCAACCTGGAGCTCAACCGCGGCAAGGACGGCGACGGCGATGAGGACGTCAACAACTCCCGCATCGGCGCCGGCTACGACTGGTTCTTCCACGGCCCCTGGTACGCCAACTCCAATCTCTCCTGGCGCCAGGACCGCAAGGCCGACCTGCGCCAGCGCTACGTCGCCGGTATCGGTGCCGGCTACCAGTTCTTCGACGACGACCGCATCCGCCTCTCCGCCGAGGCCGGCCCCACCTACATCAGCGAGGAGAAGCTGGACTCCGGCGATCGCAACCGCGAGGCCGCCGCGCGCTGGGCACTGGACTACCGGCAGTACTTCATGGAGGGGGCCCTGCGCTTTTTCCACCGCCACGAGCTGATCAGCGAGCTGAGCGACTCCGACGAGTGGTTCGTCACCTCGCGCACCGGGCTGCGCATGCCGCTGATGGAGAACCTCAGCGCCAGCCTGCAGCTCAATTACGACTACGACAACAACACCGAGGCCGACTCCCGCTACGACGCCACCACCCTGGTCAACCTGACCTACGACTGGTGAGCCGCGCACGCAGCGGCTACGGCTGCCAGCGGTAGCTGCGGGTCAGCTGCCCGCCGCCGGGGCCGACCTCGGCGGCGGGCAGGGCCTCCGGCCAGAGCATCTCGGCGTCGTCCAGATCCTCGGCCACCCGCTCGGGGCTGCGCGCCAGGAGCAGACGCAGGGTCACCCGATCGCCGGCAATGCGCTGCACATCCACCTGCTCGACGCCGGTGACCTCCTCCAGATAGCGCACCGCACCGAGGTAATCCTCCACGGCGTCGATGCCGGTCAGGGCGATCTCCAGCTGCTGGCCGTCGTGCTCACCGGGGACCACGGCGAAGCGGCGGGTCAGGGCGCCACCGACCTCATCGAGCCCCTCCGTCACCACGCGCTCCAGCTCACCCGGGCCGGTGTGATGCTGCAGGGCGTCCTCGCCGGTGAGCACCGTCCAGCGCGCCCGCCAGGCGCCGGTACCCGCCTTGCGCAGGCCCACCGCCACCACCGCGGCGCTGCCGTAGCGCTGCGAGGCCTCGCGCAGCGACTCGTCGAATCCGCCCCAGATGTCCACGAAGCCCACCGCCTGCCGATCGCGCAGATCCAGTGTCGGGTACATCAGCGGCAGGGCGCGCTGCTCGGCCCCGTCGTGGAGCGTTTCGAGCACCTCGCCCTCGGTCCCCGCCGCGGCGAAGCCGAGCAGATCACGCCGACCGTCGATCTCCGTGGCCACCCAGAGCAGGATCGCCGCCCGGTGCTCGCCCCAGACGGCCACGTCGCGCTCGCCCAGGTGGCGGCGCAAAACCCCGCCCTCGTAGCGCAGCTCCACGGCCAGCCCATCGTCCAGGCGCAGGTAGCGGTAGCTCTCCAGATAGCGCTCCGCGTCGTCGAGGAGCTCCCCCGCCGGGTGGTCCTCCAAGCCGTGGTAGACCCCCACCATGCGCCCGATGACCCGTTCCAGGCCGGCCTCGACGGCCGCCTCGCGCTCGGCGTCCTGACGGCTGTCCACACGGACCTCGGCGGTGTAGAGATCACTCGCCGCCGCCGTACCCACCCCGAGCAGGGCGCAGGCGGCCAGGACCACGACCGGCAGGGCGCGGCGACGGGGGTGAAGACGATCGGGGGCGGAGGGTGCGGCCGTGCTCATGGGCGGGCTGTCGGTCATCCGTAGGGGTCAGGGTTCAGGGTGGATCATTGAGGGTGCAGAGCGCACGCCTGCTGTCCAACATACCACGAGCCACGGGGCCCCATGGAGCCGCGATCCACGTCGCCGGGGCCCGACAGGCTGCACCGACGCCGTGGCATCAGGGCGCCCTGCAACCCCGGCCGCCCGCGTTCAGCCGGGCGCTTGGCGCCGCCGGGGGCCGGGCGTCATACTACGCGGCATTGGCTTACGAGCCCTGCCCACCGGTACACCCCAGGAGAACCGCCTTGGAAGAGCAACGCCCGCTGACCTATCGCGACGCCGGGGTCGATATCGACGCCGGTAACGACCTTGTCAGCCGTATCCGCCCGGCCGTCGAGTCCACCCGCCGCCCGGAGGTGCTCGGCGGCATCGGCGGCTTCGGCGGCCTCGTCGAGCTGCCCGACGGCTACCGCCGCCCGGTGCTGGTCGCCGGCACCGACGGGGTCGGCACCAAGCTGCGCCTGGCCATCGAGACCGGCCGCCACCAGGGGGTGGGTACGGATCTGGTGGCGATGTGCGTCAACGACGTGGTGGTCCAGGGCGCGGAACCGCTGTTCTTCCTCGACTACTACGCCACCAGCCGCCTCGACGTGGATACCGCCGCCGCCGTAGTGCAGGGCATCGCCGCTGGCTGCCGCGACGCCGGCGCCGCGCTGCTCGGCGGCGAGACCGCCGAGATGCCCGGCATGTACGCCGACAGCGACTACGACCTGGCCGGCTTCTGCGTCGGTGTGGTCGAGCGCGAGCAACTGATTGAGGGCACCACCGTCACCCCCGGCGACGTGCTCATCGCGCTGCCCGCCTCCGGCCCGCACTCCAACGGCTACTCGCTGATCCGCAAGATCCTTGAGCGCCACCCCGGGGCACTGGACGAGACCCTGGAGGGCGAGTCGCTGGCCGATCACCTGATGCGGCCGACGCGCATCTATGTCACCCCGGCGCTGCGGCTGGCCGAGTCGGTGCCGGTCAAGGCCTTCTGCCACGTCACCGGCGGCGGCCTGCCGGAGAACTTGCCCCGGGTCCTGCCCGAGCACTGCGCGGCGGCGCTGGAGCGCTGGCCGTGGCCGGCGGTCTTCGACTGGCTGGCACGCGCCGGCAACGTCGAGCGTGGTGAGATGCTGCGCACCTTCAACTGCGGCGTCGGCTTCGTGGCCTGCGTCGACGCCGCCGACGCCGAGCGTGCCCTGGCCGTGCTCGAGGAGCAGGGCGAGTCCGCCTGGCGGCTGGGCGAGGTGGTCGCCGCCGACGACGGCGCGCCGCGGCTGACCATCGACGGGGCCGCACCGTGAGCCAGGGCCCGCGGATCGCCGTCCTGCTCTCGGGCAGCGGCAGCAACCTGCAGGCCCTGCTCGACCAGCACGCCGCCGGGCAGCTGCCCGGGACCTTCGCCTGCGTACTCAGCAACCGGGCCGATGCCTACGGGCTACAGCGGGCCGAGGCGGCCGGTGTGCCCACGGCGGTGGTCGACCATCGCCTCTACGCCGACCGGGAGGCCTTCGACGGCGCCCTGGTTGAGCAGTTGGAGGCGGTGGGCGTGGATCTGGTGGTGCTCGCCGGTTTCATGCGCATCCTCACGCCGGTCTTCGTCCAGCGTTTCGAGGGGCGGCTGCTGAACATCCATCCGTCGTTGCTGCCGGAGTTCCGCGGTCTCCACACCCATGAGCGGGCCCTGGAGGCGGGGGTCGAGGAGCACGGCTGCACGGTGCATTTCGTCACGCCGGAGCTCGACGCCGGCCCGGCCATCGTGCAGGGGGTGGTGCCGGTCCATGCCGGGGATTCGCCCGAGGCGCTGGCGCAGCGAGTGCAGGTGCAGGAGCACCGGGTCTATCCGCTGGCGGTGCGCTGGTTGGCGCAGGGGCGGCTGGCGCTGACGGAAGCCGGGGTCGAGCTGGACGGGCGGGTGCTTTCGGGGCCGGTGCGCATCCGGGCGGAGGATGCGGTCGATTCACTCTAGGGGGGCGAGCACTGTCCGGGTGGGCCCCCTGGGTCGAGCGCAGGACGCGCCCCTACGGGGTCCCCTGTGCTGCTCACCCCGGCGGGGCCGCTCGCTTAACTCGCGGCGCTGACGCGCCGCTCGGACAAAACCTCGCTGATCCGCGCGAACCACGATGGGTTCGCGCGGATCCCCCGCCGGGGCTGCGCTGCTCGGCGCGCCCTGAAGGCTCGACCCAGGGGGCCCACCCGGACGGTGCCTAGCCGCCCTCAAAGAGATCGACTAGCGGGGAGGCCGCGCAGGCACCGCGAACCTCCCGCCCTCCCGGCTGCCCAAGGTGGCAGAAGGACCGCACCCGCCCGGAAGGAGAGATGATGAGCCACCGAACACACCCTGCGCCCAAGCACCGCTCGCTGTCCGTCTGGCTGGCCGCCGGTCTTTTGGTTGCGGCAGCCTCTCTGGCCGCCCCCGCCGCGCTGGCCGAGGCGGAGCGCATCCCCGAGTTCCGGGCGGAGTATGAGGTGAAGTACGGGCGTCTGACCCTGGGCACCAGTCGGCTGGAGCTGGAGTATCTGGGCGATGACCGTTACCGCTACGAGATGTTCGTCCGTCCCCGCGGGCTCGCCCGGGCGGTGCTGGGCACGGACCTGACCGATATCAGCGAAGGGCGTGTCCTGGAGGACGGCACCCTGCGGCCGGAGCGCTTCATCCATAAGCGCGAGGGCCGCGACGAGCGCCACGAGGAGATCACCTTCGACCACGACGCCGGGCAAGTGACCTTCGAAGACGGCGAGCGCATCGACCTAGAGGAAGGCGCGGTGGACCGGCTGCTGCCGCAGCTTCTGATCATGCGCGATCTCTCGGCCACCTTCGACCGGGTGCTGACCTACCGGATCGCCGACGACGGGGAGATCTCGGACTACAGCTTCGAGCGCAAGGGCCGCGAGCGCGTCTCGGTCGCCGCCGGTTCCTACCGGGCCGAGCGCATCCAGCGCGTGCGCGACGGCGACAGTTCCCGTGAGTCCAACGCGTGGGTCTACCGGCGCATGCACAACCTGCCGGTGAAGATTGAGCACGCCGACAGCGGACGCACCTTCGTCATGGAGCTGACCGACGTCAGCGGGCCGATTCGCGACGACTGAGGCCGGCGGTCAGGAGCGCGGCAGCGTGACCCCGTCCTGGCCCATGTACTTGCCGCCCCGATCGGCGTAGGAGATGTCGCACGGCTCGTCAGACTCAAAGAAGAGCATCTGCGCCACGCCCTCATTGGCGTGGATCTTCGCCGGCAGCGGGGTGGTGTTGGAGAACTCCAGCGTCACCCGCCCCTCCCACTCCGGCTCCAGGGGCGTAACGTTGACGATGATCCCGCAGCGGGCATAGGTCGACTTGCCCAGGCAGATGGTCAGCACGTTCCGCGGGATGCGGAAGTACTCCAGCGTGTAGGCCAGGGCGAAGGAGTTCGGCGGGATGATGCAGACGTCGCCGTGGACGTCCACGAAGCTCGCGGCATCGAAGTCCTTCGGGTCCACCACCGCGGAGTTGATGTCGGTGAAGATCTTGAAGTCCTTGCCGCAGCGGACGTCGTAGCCGTAGCTCGAGGTCCCGTAGGAGATGACGCGCTCTCCCTCTGGCGTATCGCGCACCTGACCCGGCTCGAACGGCTCGATCATGCCGTACTCCTGCGCCATGTGCCGGATCCACCGGTCCGATTTGATCGTCATACACGCTCCCGAAAATCATCCAAACCGCAGGCCGACCGCCAACTGACACCGCCTAGCAGCCCCCTAGTGATGAGGGATGATGACCAAATGCTCCGGCCCCGCGGCCGGGACAACTTCCCGCCCAATACGCCGGTCGAAAGTGACCAGCGCTCCGCTGTGAACCACCGCGAGACTCAACAAATAGGCGTCCGTAATTTGCCGATGGCCAGACAGCCGCCCCCAGTCCACCCGTCCGGATTCAAGCAGACTGGTATCGGCCGCCCAGAACTCATGGGAAGGATCGCGGGTCGCCTCCGAGAGGCGCTCAGCAACTTCAGACGAGGGAAGCGCGCAGGGGTATCGGGGCTGCGACATGACGCGAATACAACCATTTTCAGTCAGCGGACAGGATGCCCAGCCCCGATCCAAGTGCGCTTCAAGCCAGTCTGTCGCTAACCGGTTGAACTCATGTCCCCCATCAAGCAACGCAATCAGGACATTGACGTCTAAAAGCGCCCTCACCTACTCCCCTTCTTCGTCTCGTAAGGCTTCGACATCCGCATTGGTCACAGGCCGAGAACGCGCCGGGAAGGGGCGAAACCCCCCGACGCGAACACCTGCCACTGGCCGACGCTCCGGGTTCCGGTCCCGCTCCAGCGCCTGCCGGATAGCCTCCGAGACCACCTGATCCGTGGAGCAGTTCCGGCGCCGCGCCAACTCCTTCGCGGCCTCCAGGATATCCGGGTCAATATCCAGCGTTGTCCGCATGCAGGCATCTCCTCGAAGCCTTGATCGACGTTAGCCTAGCTCAGTAATCCCCCCCTCACAAACCGCCTAGAGCATATGCCCGAGCATCGCCGTGGCGATGGTGAAGTAGATCAGGATGCCGGCGATGTCGGCGATGGAGGTGATCAGCGGCGCGCTGGCCGTGGCCGGGTCCAGGTTCAGCCGGGCCAGGCCGAAGGGCAGCAGCATGCCGATCATGCTGCCCATGAAGACCACCGCGACCATGGCGAAGGCGACCACCCAGGCGATGTCCAGGCCGCCGCGGTAGAGCCCCAGCGCCCAGACCGCCAGGCCCACGGTCAGACCCAGGGCGATGGCCACGCCGGCCTCCTTGCCCCAGAGCCGTAACCAGTCCCGTGCCTTGACATCCCCGGTGGCGAGCGCGCGCACCATCAACGTGGCCGACTGGGTGCCGGCGTTGCCCCCGGTGTCGACGACCAGCGGCAGGAAGGTGACCAGGACGATGACCGCCTCGATGGTCTCCTCGAAGGAGGCGATGATCTCGCCGCCGAACATGTTGATGAACACCAGCAGCACCAGCCAGCCGACCCGCCGCTGGTAGAGCAGCTTCATGCTGGCGTCGCGCATACTGAAGTTGAGCACACCGACACCACCGACCTTCTGGAAGTCCTCGGTGGCCTCGGCCTCGGCCACGTCCATGACGTCGTCCGGGGTCACGGTGCCGAGCAGCACCCCCTCGGTATCGACCACGGGCAGCGCCGTCAGGTCGTAGCGCTGCACCGTCTCCACCGCCTTCTCGCGATCCTCGAACGCCGAGACACTGATGAAGTGATAGTCCATCAGCTCTTCGACCTTCGTCTCCGGCGAGGCGACGATGAAACGGCGGATGGTCAGCGCGTCGAGCAGGCGTCCGTCACGGTCGGTGACGTAGATCACGTTCACCGTCTCGGCCTTCTCGCGCTGGCCGCGGATATGCTGCAGGCTGCGCTCCACGGTCCAGTCGGCACGTACGGCGATGTAGTCCGGCGTCATCAGCCGGCCCACACTCTCCGCCGGATAGCCGAGCAGCTCGCGGGCCTCGCGCTGCGCCCCCGGGGGCAGCAGTTCGAGCAACCGCTGGGTGGCTTCGGCGGGCAGCTCCTGGAACAGCGCGGTGCGATCGTCCGGTGTGAGCGCAGCGACGATCTCCCGCGTCTCGTGGTCGGTCATATCCTGGAGCAGCGCGTCCTGATTGTCCCCGGAGAGGTACGAGAAGACCTCCGAGGCCCGCGGCCGCGGCAGCAGCTTGAACAGGAAGATACGCTGCGACTTCTCCAGGCTGAGGATCAGTTCGGCGATGTCCTGATCCGGCAGCTCCTCGATGCGAGCGCGAACGTCTTTCCAGCGCCTCCCATCGAGGAGCTGTCGGATCTCGTCGAGCAGCTCTTCGTAGGCCATGCTTGGCTCCTTGTCGTGCGTCTTCTTGGTTGGGCTTACCTCGGGGCGGCGTCAGCCGCCCTGCCCGCGCGCGCCGCCACGGCGGAACCGGCCACCCAGGCCGAGGCGCGGCAGCCAGCCCCGGCGTTCCGGAGCGCTCGCCTGGACGGCCGCTCGCCGGAGCACCCCGGTCAGCCGCCCGTAGCGATCGACCACCGGCAGTTCGTCGGTCCCGGCGCGATCCATGGTGCGCACGGCGTGCGGGGCGTCGTCCAGCTCCTCGAGCGAGGGGCGCGATGCGGCCAGGCGGCCCACCGGGGTCTCGCCGGCGTCCTGCAGGACGCCGCGGGCCACCACCCCACGGTAACGCCCATCCCCCTGGACAACGTACGCCTCGCGGCCACCGTGGGCGTCGAGCATGCGCGCGGCGGCCGCGGCAGGCACGGCGTCGTTGACGGGGACGAAGTCGTCGCTCTGGCAGGCCCCGACGCAGGCGCTCGGCAGCGTCAGCAGATGGCGCAGGGCCTGGCGACGCTCCTCGGGGAGGCGGCGCTCCAGATCGCGGTAGACATCGCGCGGCAGGTGGCGGGCGACCCGGGCGAAGGCGTGCAGCGGGGTGTGCTGCGCCTCGCGGGCGGCCTCGCGGATGGGCTGCTGCGCCAGGCGGCGGGCGCGGGCGATGGCCTCATCGGTGGCGTGGCGGGTGTCCGTGGCGGCGGTGCGCGGCTTGTCGAACATGGCGACTCCTCCCTGTTGGCGTGCAGCGGCACGCAGCGGCGCATGCAGCCGCGCCGCGTGGATTCGTATCAGGGGGAGGCCCTGCCTGTTGCGAGGCCCCCGGCCCTGCCTGTTGCGGAGCGCCGTCGCGGCGGGCTCCGGGCAGGGCCGGGTCGGATCAGACCCGGGCCGAGCGGCCCGCCGCGTGGCGGTCGTGCCGCAGCGCGCCGGACACGGGGTCCGGGGCCACGGCGCTGGTACTCGGTACTTGGCTATCCATTCGTTCCGTTCAGGCGGCCCCGGGGGCCATCCACACACTCGGTCGGCTGAGATCGGTCCTTAAAATAGCGGCAGGCGGCGCTTGCGTCAATTTTTGCGGCGCATCACGGTTGACCCGCCCGCCCCCCTCGCGTATGAAAGCCGGCTTCGGTTCGACACAGATGAGGAGCACGCCGGATGGCCCTTTGGATCGCCGTGCTGCTGGGGGTCGTGCAGGGGATCTTCATGTTCCTGCCGGTCAGTTCCACGGCCCACATGGTGTTGCTCGAGCACTGGCTGATCGGCCGGGACCACCCGATGCCGGCACCAGAGAGCGCCGAGATGATCCTGTTCAACCTGGTGGTCCACGTCGGGACGCTGGTCTCCATCGTGGTGGTCTTTGCCCCGAGCCTGCTGCGCTTCACCCGCTACAGCCTGCGCGACGCCTACGGCTGGGCCCGGGCCGGACGCTTCCAGGGGCCGCCGCTCTACGCCCGGCTGTTCCTGCTCGGCATGCTCTCGGTGCTGTTCACCGGCGTGGTGGGGCTGACGTTGAAGGCCGTCTTCGAACAGGTCTTCGCCAACCCGTGGATGATCGGCTTCACGCTGATCCTCACCGGCGCCCTGCTTTTCTGGACCGACAAGCTCCCGCCCCGGCGCCGCGGGCTGCGCCAGACGGGGGTGGGGACGGCGACGATCATCGGCATCGCCCAGGGCTTCGCGCTCATGCCCGGGCTCTCGCGCAGCGCGCTGACCATCGTCTTCGGCCTGTTCGCCGGTCTCAAGCGGCGCTGGGCGGCGGAGTACAGCTTCTTTCTGGCCATCCCGACCATCTGCGCGGCCACCCTGCTCCAGGCCATCGAGGTCTACCGGCTCGGCGGCCTGGAGAGCGTGAGCGTTGCCGCCCTGGCCACTGGCTTCGTGGTCGCCGCGGTGGTCGGCATCGTGTCGCTGAAGCTGGTGATCTACTTCCTCTACCGGGCCCAGCTGAAGGTCTTCTCCTTCTACGTCTGGGCCCTGGCCGCGGCGATCCTCTTCGGCTGGATCGACCTGCCCATGTAGGGCCTCACCCGGCTGGCGGGCGCCGATACCCGCCAGCCGGTGGGGTCAGAAGCGGATGGCGTCGAAGGAGACCCCCAGGTAGAACTCGTCGTCCTCGCCGGAGGACATCTCCCGGCCGTAGGCCAGATCGACCTGGACCAGGTCGTCGAGCAGGCTGCGCCGGACCCCGAAGGCGCCCCGGGCGTCGTTGTCGCTTTCGGTATCACCACTGACCTGAAGGATCACGTCCCAGCGCTCGGTGAAACGCCAGTCCAGGCCCAGGCCCCAGATGCCGTCGGTGTCATCGGCCTCGCGGTTGTGGTTGACGCCCAGGTTGGCGTGAACCGTGGTGCGCTGGCCCCAGTCCACGGTCAGCGGCACCAGCAGGAAGTGGTCGCGGCGCTGGTCGTTGCTGATGTCGTAGTCGGCCCCGGCGGCCAGCCCCAACCCGAAGCCGTCGCGGCGGCGGTCGCGCCAGAGCCACAGCCCCTCGACATCGAGAAAGGCACGGGCGTAATCGTCTTCAACACCCTCGGTGCCCAGGCCCACGGTGGTCTGCCAATTGCCGGTACCGCGGGTGGTCAGGGCGCCGAAGGTGCCCACCCGGTCCGCGTCGCTGCGATCAACCTCCTGGTGCCAGAGCTCCACGGTGCCGCTGCGCCGGTCGATCAGCTCGGCCTCGATGATGTCGTAGGCGTCGCCGGGCAGCGGCCCGCTGAGCGCCGCGCCACTGGCCAGGGCGCCGCCGAGGCCGGCGGCCGCCGCCATCCACCCACCGTAACGTTGCATACTGCCTCCTGTTCATGTTGCGGGATCTGGCATAATGCGCGGTTTCCCGCACAGCAAACCGAATCCGGAGATATGGCACGCCGCATACTCGTCACCAGCGCCCTGCCCTACGCCAACGGCCCGATCCACCTGGGCCACCTGGTGGAGTACATCCAGACCGACATCTGGGCTCGCTTTCAGCGGCTGCGCGGCAACGAATGCTACTACGTCTGCGCCGATGACGCCCACGGCACGCCGATCATGCTGAAGGCACGGGAGCGCGGCGTCGAGCCGGAGCAGCTGATCGAGGAAATGGCCGCCAGCCACCAGGCCGATTTCGCCGATTTCCTCATCGGCTTCGACCGCTACCACTCCACCCACTCGGAGGAGAATCGCCACTTCGCCGAGCTGATCTACCAACGCCTGGAGGCCGGCGGCCACATCGAGCGCCACACCATCGAGCAGCTTTACGACCCAGGCGAGGGGATGTTCCTCCCCGATCGCTACATCAAGGGCACCTGCCCGCGCTGCGGCGCCGCCGAACAGTACGGCGACTCCTGCGAGGCGTGCGGGGCCACCTACACCCCCGCAGAGCTCCAGGATCCGGTCTCGGTGATCTCCGGCGAACGCCCGGAAATCCGCCAGAGCGAGCACCTGTTCTTCCGCCTGCAGGACTTCGAGGCCATGCTGCGCCAGTGGGCCAGCACCGAGCACCTGCAGCCGGAGATCATCAACAAGCTCAACGAGTGGTTCGAGGCCGGGCTGCGCGATTGGGACATCTCCCGCGACGCGCCGTACTTTGGCTTCCGCATCCCGGGCACCGAGGAAAAGTACTTCTACGTCTGGCTCGATGCGCCCATCGGGTACATGGCCAGCTTCCGCCGTCTGGCCGAGGAGCGCGGCATCGACTTCGACGCCTTCTGGGATGCCGAGCGCGCCGACGAGACCGAGCTCTACCACTTCATCGGCAAGGACATCGCCTACTTCCACACCCTGTTCTGGCCCGCGATGCTCCATGGATCCGGCTACCGCACCCCGACGGCCGTCTACTGCCACGGCTTTCTGACCGTCAACGGGCAGAAGATGTCCAAGTCGCGCGGGACGTTCATCACCGCGCGCACCTACCTCGAGCACCTGGACCCGGAGTACCTGCGCTACTACACGGCGGCCAAGCTCTCGGATTCGGTGGAGGACATCGACCTCTCCTTCGACGACTTCGTCCAACGCGTCAACTCCGATGTGGTGGGCAAGCTGGTGAACATCGCCAGCCGCTGTGCCGGGTTCATCACCAAGCGCTTCGACGGCCGCCTGGCGCCGCGGCTCAGCGCCCCGGAGCTGTTCCGCACCTTTACCGCCAGCGCCGAGCGCATCGCCGAGCTCTACGAGCAGCGCGAGTACGCCCGCGCGGTGCGCGAGATCATGCACCTGGCCGACCAGGCGAACCAGTACATCGACGCCGAGAAGCCGTGGGAGCGGATCAAGGACCCCGAACAGGCGCAGGCGGTGCAGGAGATCTGCACCATGGGGCTGAACCTCTTCCGCATCCTGGTCCTGTACATCAAGCCGATCATGCCGCGGCTGGCCGAGGACGCCGAGGCGTTCCTGAACATCGAGCCGCTGAGCTGGGCGGACGTGCAGGCCCCGCTGCTCGATCACGGCATCAACAAGTTCAAGCCGCTGAAGACGCGGATCGACCCGCAACAAGTGGAGGCCGTCGTGGACGCATCCAAGGAGACCCTGGCATCAACCGAGGCGCAGAGCGAGGCGCCGAAGGGCCTTCTGGCCGAGGACCCCATCGATGAGCAGATCACCATCGAGGACTTCGCCAAGCTGGATCTGCGCGTGGCGGAGGTGAAGGTGGCCGAGACGGTGGAGGGCGCCGACAAGCTGCTGCGCCTGGAGCTGGATCTCGGCGGCGAGACGCGTCAGGTCTTTGCCGGGGTGCGTCAGGCGTACAGCCCGGAGCAGTTGCTGGGCAAGCGGGTGGTCTGTGTGGCCAATCTCAAGCCGCGCAAGATGCGCTTCGGAACGTCGGAGGGCATGGTCCTCTGCGCCGGGCCGGGCGGTGAGGATCTCTGGGTGGTCGGTCCGCAGGACGGTGCGGAGCCGGGGATGCGGGTGAAGTAACCCGTTCTGGCTGCGATCCGGCGGGGTTTCGGGTGTGCGTTGGTTGGGTGAGGGGTGCCGGGTGCCGCTGAGTGCGCGCTGCCTGACGGCGGCGTCCCCTGCGCTGCTCGCCCGGGCCGCGGAGACCGCGTGGGCGGTTGTGGCGGTGGGGACCCGGTGGCCTTTTGAGCGTGCCGAGCAGCGCAGCCCGGAAGGGGGTTCAGCGCGAACCTCTCCT
>NZ_JAJNRD010000022.1:0-41020 GCF_022228055.1 Halorhodospira sp. 9621 | reverse complement strand
GCCAGGCCCGAAGGCCCGATGCGCCCCTACCAGGGGATGGGCTGCCCGTCCCAGGCGAAGAACCCGCCGCTGTCCGAGGCATCGAGGCCATCGATCACCGCCAGCAGCTGGCGCACCGTGCGCTGTGGCGGGAACAGCTGATCGGTCGGCACCCAGGCCTGGAACGGCGCCGAGAGATCCGTGTCCGTCGTCCCCGGGTGCAGCGCCACGCAGCTGACCTGAGGTGCCCGGCGCTCGAACTCCACCGCCAGGGTGCGGATGAACTGGTTCAGCGCCGCCTTCGAGCCCCGGTAGGCGTACCAGCCCCCCTTGCGGTTGTCACCGATCGAGCCCACCCGCGCCGAGATCGCCGCGAAGACCGCCGGATCGCCGTGCTCAAGCCGGGGCAGGAAGTGACGCGCGACCAGCAGCGGGCCGGCGGCGTTGACCTGAAACAGCGCGGAGAGCGCCTCTGGCGTGACCGCCTCCAGCCGCTTCTCCGGCCGGATCCGCCGGGCCCGGTCGTGCAGCAGCCCAGCGGCGTTGACCACCAGATGCAGCCGGCCTTGCGCCGCCGCCACCTCCGCCGCCGCGTCCTGGATGGTCGACTCCTCGGTCACGTCTAGGGTCAGCAGCCGCAGCCGTTGCGGATGGGCCTCGGCCAGCGCCTGCAATGCCTGCGCCCGCGCCGGATCCCGGCAGGAGGCCCAGACCCGCGCGATCCGATCCTGCGCCAGGCACTGCTCGACAAATTGCAGCCCGATGCCGCGGCTGGCCCCCTGGATCAGGACCTCACCGCCTTGCGGGATCCAGTTCAGTGCCATGGGTGTCCTCCTCGGGGCGTTCGTCGCCGCGGTTAGAGCCCGGCGTCGGCGGCCAGGGCCTGGGCGCGGTCGGTGCGCTCCCAGGTGAAGGCCTCGCCGTCGCGGCCAAAGTGCCCGTGGGCGGCGGTCATCTGATAGACCGGGCGCAGCAGCCCGAGGTCGCGGATGATGGCGTAGGGGCGTAGATCGAAGTGGCGGCGGACCAGTTCGGTCAGCCGGGCCCGCGGCAGCACCCCGGTCCCGAAGGTCTCCACCGAGATCGAGACCGGCTCCGCGACCCCGATGGCGTAGGCGACCTGCACCTCGCAGCGGCGGGCGAGACCGGCGGCGACCAGGTTCTTGGCCACGTACCGGCAGGCGTAGGCCGCCGAGCGGTCGACCTTGGACGGATCCTTGCCCGAGAAGCAGCCGCCACCGACGCGGGCGATGCCGCCGTAGGTGTCCACTACCACCTTGCGCCCAGTGAGCCCGGCATCGCCCAGCGGCCCGCCGACGACGAAGCGGCCGGTGGGGTTGATGTAGAAGCGGGTCCGCTCATCCAGCCAGCTCGCTGGCAGGGTGGGGCGCAGGATCTCCTCGATGACCGCCTCGCGCACCGTTTCCAGCTTCGCCGCCTCGCTGTGCTGGGTGGAGAGCACCACCGCGTCGATGGCCACCGGCTCGCCGTCGGCGTAGCGGCAGGTGACCTGACACTTGGCGTCGGGGCGTAGCCACGGCAGGCTGCCGGCGCGGCGGAGCCGGGCGTGACGCTCCATGAGCCGGTGGGCGTGATGGATGGGGGCGGGCATCAGGGCCGGGGTCTCGTCGCAGGCGTAGCCGAACATCAGCCCCTGATCACCGGCTCCCTGGCTCTGCGGGTCGTCGCGGTCGACCCCCCGGGCGATGTCCGGCGACTGCTGGCCCAGGGCGTGGAGAACCGCGCAGGTGTCGGCATCGAAGCCGAGCTGCGAGCCGCTGTAGCCGAGGTCGCGGACGGTCTCGCGAACGACCCGTTCGAAGTCGATGGACGCCGAGGTGGTGAGCTCGCCGAAGAGCAGCACCATGCCGGTCTTGATCGCCGTCTCGCAGGCCACCCGGGCGTGGGGGTCGGTGGCGAGGGCGGCGTCGACCACGGCGTCGGAGATTCGGTCGGCCATCTTGTCCGGATGGGCCTCCGAGACCGACTCCGAGGTGAAGAGGTAGTGATCATCCATGGCAAGCCCCTGACAAATCAGCTATCGCGCCAGCTAATTACCGGCATCCTCAATCTTGATGGCCTGTATCCCCGCAGCGCGGATGGATCGGTTACACTGCCGCGGTCGCCGTTTCGACGCAACGGACGCGGTGCAGGACGGCGGGGGCGCCGGCGAGTACCGCAGCAGATTCAAGATGAAGCGTAATTGAGGGAGGAGGATCCATGACCATCAACGTAGCGATCAACGGTTACGGGCGTATCGGCCGCAATGTCCTGCGCGCGCTCTACGAGAGCGGCCGCACCGACGAGATCCGCATCGTCGCCATCAACGACCTCGGCGACGCCGAGACCAACGCCCATCTGACCCGCTACGACACGGCCCACGGCCGCTTCCCCGGCGATGTGCAGGTGGAAGGCGGTGACCTGGTGGTCAACGGCGACCGCATCAAGGTCTGCGCCGAGCGCAACCCCGCCGACCTGCCGTGGAAGGACCTCGGGGTCGATGTCGTCATGGAGTGCACCGGGCTGTTCACCACCAAGGAGGCTGCCGGTGCCCACATCCAGGCTGGTGCCAAGAAGGTGGTGATCTCTGCTCCCGGCGGCAAGGACGTGGACGGCACCTTCGTCTACGGCGTCAACCATCAGCAGATGACCCCGGAGCTCGAGGTGGTCTCCAACGCCTCCTGCACCACCAACTGCCTGGCGCCCATGGTCAAGGCCATCCAGGACAAGATCGGGGTCGAGGCCGGCCTGATGACCACGGTTCACGCCTACACCAACGACCAGGTGCTGACCGACGTCTTCCACAAGGATCTGCGCCGCGCCCGCAGCGCCACCCATTCGCAGATCCCGACCAAGACCGGTGCCGCCGCGGCGGTGGGTCTGGTGTTGCCCGAGCTCAACGGCAAGCTCGACGGCTTCGCCATCCGCGTGCCGACGATCAACGTCTCGCTGGTGGATCTGACCTTCACCGCCTCCCGCGACACCAGCGTCGAGGAGGTCAATCAGGTGGTGAAGGCGGCCTCCCAGGGTGAGCTCGCCGGCGTGCTCGCCTACAACGAAGACCCGCTGGTCTCCATCGACTTCAACCACAACCCGTCGTCGAGCATCTTCGATGCCACCCTCACCCGCGCCATGGGCGGTCGCCTGATCAAGGCCTGCGCCTGGTACGACAACGAGTGGGGCTTCTCCAACCGCATGCTCGACACCACGGTGGCGCTGATGCGCGCCTGACCAGCTGCGGCATTCGCTGTAGCCACCGCCCCATCCGGCATCGCCGGGTGGGGCGGTTTTGGTTTTGCGATTCAGAAGCGGTTTTGGCGGCGGGCGCCGGGCGGGGGTGGCCCGCCGGGTGGCTAGGTGCTGCGGGCGCTTTCCACGAGCTGGTGGAGTTCGTCGGCGTCGAGCAGGCGCACGTGGCCGCCACGCTCCTCGAAGACCCGCTCGCGCTTCCAGCGCGCCATCACCCGGCTGACCGTCTCTACCCGCAGGCCGAGCAGGTCGCCTAGCTCGCTGCGCGACAGCGGCAGCGGCAGCCACTCGGCCTGGCAGCCGTGCTTGGTCTGCCAATGGAGCAGGAACGAGGCCACGCGCTCCTCGGCCTTGCGCGCACCCAGATCCAGGGCCAAGGTCTCGACCTCGTTGAGGGCGCGTCGCCACCGGTTGAGCAGGGCGTTGGTGAAGGTCGGATCGGCGGTGCGCAGCTGCTCCAGCAGGGTGTTGGGCAGCCGGCACAGGGAGACCGGGGTGAGCGCGATGGCGCTGTGGTGGTGGGCGTCGCCGAACAGCCCCTCGGCACCGAAGAAGTCGCCGCCGACCAGCAGGCGCACGATCTGCTCGCGCCCGCCGGGCTGGTTGCGCACCAGCTTGATGATGCCCTCGCGCAGGGTAAAGGCCGAGTCGGCGCTGCCGCCTTCCTGGTAGAGCACCGTCCCCGCCGGTTCGCGGAACTCCTGGGCCTGATCCTGAAGCTGCGCGACAGTCTGCGGGTCGATCTCGCCGAACAGCGCGACGGAGCGGATGGCGCAGTTCTCGCAGTCGCTTGGCTCCATGGGGATCCACTCCGCGGGGTTGATGCCCTGACGGGGTGACTCTACCACATTCGCGACGTCTGTATTGTGCATGATCAATTCTGCCCCGTGGGTCGGTCCATGGCCGCGGCTCCGCGGACGGCGCCTAGCGGGTGAGCAGGCGCTCGGCCTCGCGGTACTTATCCGCGGTTCTGCGGATCACGTCGTCGCTCAGGTGGGGCGCCGGCGGGCGCTTGTCCCAGCCCAGCGCCTCGAGGTGATCGCGGATGTACTGCTTGTCGAAGGCCGGGGGCGCAGTGCCGGGTTGCCAGGCGTCGGCCGGCCAGAAGCGCGACGAGTCCGGGGTCAGCAGCTCGTCGATGATCACCGGCTCGCCCTCCGGTGTGACGCCGAACTCCAGCTTGGTATCGGCGATGATCAGCCCGCGGGCTTCCGCGTGCTCGGTGGCCAACGCGAAGATCTCCAGGGCGATGGTGCGGATCCGTTCGGCCAGATCGGCGCCGATGAGCTCGACGGTCTGAGCGAACGAGATCGGCTCGTCGTGGTCGCCGACAGCGGCCTTGGTGGTCGGCGTGAAGATTGGTTCGGGCAGTCGGTCCGACTGGCGCAGGCCGCCGGGCAGGGCGACCCCGGAGACGGTGCCGTCCTGCTGGTAGGACTGCCACCCGGAGCCAGCCAGGTAGCCGCGGACGATGGCCTCCACGGGCAGTGCCTGCAGGCGGCGGACCACCACGCCGCGCTCGCGGACCTGATCGGCCTCTTCCGGGGCCACCACCGACTCCGGTGGGGTATCGAGCAGGTGGTTGGCGGCCAAGTGCCCAGTCTTGCGGAACCAGAAGTTCGAGACCCGGGTCAGCACCGCCCCCTTGTCGGGGATCGGGTCCGGAAGGATGACATCGAAGGCCGAGAGCCGATCGGTGGCCACGATCAGCAGCCGTTGGTCGTCCACGGCGTAGATGTCACGGACCTTGCCGCTGTGCAGCAGCGGCAAGCTCTGGATGCGGGTCTGGGAAACGGGCGTACTTGTTGTCATGCACCCTACCCTACCCGAGGGCCTGGAATGCTGCCAGCGCCTCCTTGCGGCTGGTGGCCAGATCGACCAGCGGCTCGGGGTAGTTGTGCCCGAGGCGCAGGCCGCAGCGCGCCCGGGTGTCGGCGGGCGCCGCCCAGGGTTGGTGGATATGGCTCTTGGGCAGGCCGGCGACCTCGGGGACCCACTGCCGGACATACTCGCCATCCGGGTCGAAGCGCTCGCCCTGGCGGACCGGGTTGAAGACGCGGAAATAGGGGGCGGCGTCGGCACCGCAGCCGCTGACCCACTGCCAGCCCATGCTGTTGCTGGCCAGATCCCAGTCCACCAGCGTATCGCGGAAGTGCGCCTCGCCGTGCTGCCAGGGCAGGCGCAGGTTCTTGACCAGGAAGGAGCCGACCACCATGCGCACCCGGTTATGCATCCAGCCGGTGGCCCAGAGCTCGCGCATGCCGGCATCCACCAGGGGTACGCCGGTCGCACCCCGGCGCCAGGCGTCGAGCAGGGCGCCGTCCGGATCCTCGCGCCAGGCGAAGCGGCCGAACCGCTTGTCGATGGGTGTGTCGTGCAGCTGCGGCTGCTGCCAGAGGAGGTGGTAGGCGAACTCCCGCCAGCCCAGTTCGGCAAGGAAGGTGTCCAGGGCCTCGGCCGCCGCCGGCTGCGCCTGCCGCGCGTCGTGTACGGCGTGCCAGAGCGTGCGGATGCTGACCTCGCCGAAGTGCAGGTGCGGCGACAGCCGCGAGGTCCCTGGTCGCGCCGGGTAGTCGCGCTGCTCGGCGTAAGCGGTTGCTGCCGTTTCCAGGAACCGCTCCAGGCGCTGCGTGGCGCCGACGGTACCGGGCTGCCAGGAGGCAGCCAGTTTTTCGTCCCAGCGGATACGCGGCAGCAACCCCAGTGCCTCCAGCGGCTGTGGTTCCGGGATGGCCTCCGGCAAACCGGGCAGTGCCGGGGGCGAAGTCGGACGTGGTGGATCCAGCTGCGCGCGGACACTGCGCCAGAAGGGGGTGAAGGCTCGGTACGGGGTGCCGCTGCGGTTGCGCACAGCGCTCGGGTCGGTGAGCAGGCCGTCGGGGAGGACCTCCAGGCGGGCCCCGATCCCGGCCAGCGCCTCGGCGACGGCAGCCTCCTGCTGTCGGGCCCACGGCTCGGCGATGGCCGTGCAGTAGACCACCGTGGCGTCGCTGATCTGCGCCCAGTGGCACAGCCGCTCGGCGCTCGATCCGCTGTCCAGGCAAAGCCGGCTGCCGGCGGCGGCCAGCTCGGCGTCCAGGGCGGCGAGGCTGTGGTGCAGCCACCACAGGCTGGCTGCGCCGGCGGCGGGTCGGGCTTCCTCCGGGGCGTGGATGTAGACCGGGGCGATGCGCTCCGCAGCCTGTGCGGCGCGGGCCAGGGCCGGCTGATCGGCCAGGCGCAGGTCCCGGCGCAGCCAGACAAGGGCGGTGCTCACGGCTCAGTCTCCCTGTTGCGGTGGGTGGCAGAGGCGGTCGATGACCTGGTGGGGCTCGCCGGCCAGGGCCCGCACCCCGGCCGGCAGGCCATCGGGCTGCTCAGCGGCCGGGCCGGTGACCGCCGTCTGGCCCGGCCAGCCGCCGGCCAGGTTGGCTACTGCCTCGTCCCAGGCTGCCGCCGGATGGGCGCCGCCGTAGAGCAGCAGGTGGTCCGCCGCAGCGCGGCGGGCCCCGGCATCGATGGCCGCCGCCGGCACCGCCTCGCCGAGCAGTACCGGGTGGTGGCCCCGGTTCAGGGCGGTCAGCGCCAGGATGCACAGGGCCACGCCGGTGACGCCGGTGGCGGGTCCCGGCTGCGCCGGTGCGGCCAGCAGCAGGCGCTGCCCCTGGCCCTGCGCCGGCGCCCGATTGGCCAGGTGCCCCAGGCGCCCGCGCAGGTAAGCGGCCAGCAGGTGCCCCTCGGCCACCGCCTCGGCATCGCCGGCCAGGCGCTCGCTGAGCACCGGCAGCAGAACGTGGCTCGCCGCCCGGTCCACCGGGTAGAGGCTGAGCAGCTCGCTCAGGGCGCCGTCCAGAGCGGCGGGCTCGAAACGCGCCAGGGCCCGGGCCAGGTGGCTGCGCCAGGCCGGCCAAGGCTCCTCACCGGCGGCGATCTCCTCGCCGCTCTCCTCGGCGGCGAGCGCTTCGCGGGCCCGGCTGATCAGCACCCCGCGGTCGAGGAGCTGGAGGATCCGCCGGATCCGCGCGATATCGCCCTCCGAGTAGAGGCGGTGGCCCTTGGCGGTGCGGTGTGGACGGATGAGTCCGTAGCGACGCTCCCACGCCCGCAGGGTGACCGGGTTGACGCCGGTGAACTCCGCGACGGTGCGGATCGGATAGACCGGCGTCTCGTCAGGCATGCGGGCGCCGGACCAGGAAACGCTGCAGATCGATGCGCCCGCAACGGAAGCCGCCCTCGCAGTAGCCGAGGTAATAGCGCCACATGCGCCGGAAGCGCTCGTCAAAGCCCTGTGCCCGGACCTGGTCGCTACAGGCGAGGAAACGCTCATGCCACGCCAGCAGCGTGTCGGCGTAATCACCGGCGTGGCTGGTCACCCGCTCGCAGTGCAGCCCGGCGGCGCCGAGGCCCTCGCGGACGTGGTGCTCGGTGGGCAGCATGCCGCCGGGGAAGATGTAGCGCTGGATGAAGTCCGGGCCACCGGTGTAGACCGGCCAGGATGCCTCGTCGATGGTAATGATCTGCAGCAGAGCCCGCCCGCCGGGGCGCAGGCAGCGGTAGACGGTGTCGAAGAAGGCGGGCCAGTGCTCCTGGCCGACGGCCTCGAACATCTCGATGGAGACGATGTGGTCGAACTGCCCGGACACCTCGCGGTAGTCCTGCAGGCGCAGATCGGCCCGGTCGTTCAGGTCCGCCTCGGCCAGCGCCGACTGCGCCCAGGCCAGCTGCTCGCGGGAGAGCGTCAGCCCGGTCACCGCCAACCCGGCACCGGCTGCCTCCCGGGCGAAACCGCCCCAGCCGCAGCCGATCTCCAGCACCCGCTCACCGGGCTGCGCGCCCAGCTCATCGAGGGTGCGCCGGTACTTGTTGCGCTGTGCGTCGGCCAGTGGCTGTTCGGGCTCGGCGAAGAGTGCCGAGGAGTAGGTCATGGTCTCGTCCAGCCACAGGCGGTAGAAGTCGTTGCCCAGGTCGTAGTGGTAGGCGATGTTGCGCCGGCTGCCGCGCAGGGTGTTGGCGCGCAGTCGGTGCAGCAGCCCGAGCAGGGCGCGGGTGTACCAGCGCCCTGCCGGCGTGGCGTTGTAGGCGTGTTCATTGCTGGCCATCACCTGGATCAGCGGCGCCAGCGCCGGGGTGTCCCACTCGCCGGCCATGAAGCTCTCGGCGAAGCCGATGTCGCCGCGGTGCAGGACGCGCGCGACCAGTCGGGCCGGCCGGTGCAGGGTCATCTCGGCAGCTGGGCCATCGATCTCGCCGCCGAACATCAGCGAGCGGCCGTCGGGCAGGTGCAGGCGCAAGGTGCCGGTGCGAAAGCGCGCCAGCCAACGGATCAGCGGCCGCGCTGCCAGCGGCACACCGGGTTGTGTGCGGGCAGATCCGGTTTGGCTGATCTGCGTCATCCAACGAGCTCCTTGGGTGATTCGGGTTTGCTGTGGAATCGGCCACCGCGCAGGTAGATCTTCAGCGCCTGCCAGTGGATGCCGACCAGGGCGCGGATCCCCGGCGGCGGCAGCCGGCCGAGGATGCGCAGCAGCTGACCGTCGGTCAGCGAACGGCGCTCACCGGTCTGCACCGCCGACAGGCGGCGCCCCTCCTCGCCATGGTAGCCGATGGCCACCGCCAGCGACTCGGTCAGCGCCGAGAAGCGGAAGCGGTACTCGCCGTCGACGGGCAGGAACGGCGAGACGTGAAAGACCTTGGTGGCCTGGCTGCGAATGGGGAAAGGCATGGGCGCCCCGTCCTGGTGGAGCAGGTAGCCGTAGACCTCGCCGAAGGTGTTGTGCACCTCGCAGAGCACGGCGCGCGGGCGCTCGTCCCGGTCGAGGCAGAACCACACCGACAGCGGATTGAAGGCGTGGTTGAGCACTCGGGGCACGGTCAGCAGCAGGACGCGGCCGTCCGCCGTGTCCAGGCCGCGCTCGGCCAGCACCGAATCGATCCACGGGCGCAGCGGCGTACCGTCCCGCGGGCCGTAGTCCCGATCGTGAAGGCTGATCGGCCCGCTGCGGTTGTAGGCGAATAGCCGGCACCGCGCATCCAGCGCCGGGAGGTCGTCAACGTCGAAGAGGAACGCGGCGTAGCGGTAGCGGAAATGGTACTGCGGCGCGATGCTGCGCCGGTGGGTGACCCCACCGACGTAGAGCGCAGGGGCTTCGATCATGCCGCCTCCCCCGCCGGCTGTCCGGCGGCCGCGGTGGCGCTGGCCGGGGCGGCCTGCGCCTCGCCGCCCCACGGCGGCGGGCAGCCGAGCTGCTCGGCGACGCGCACCGCCGAGCGCAGACCGTCCTCGTGGAAGCCGAAGCCGGTCCACGCGCCGCAGAACCACAGCCGGTCGCGGCCCTGGATCGCCGGCAGCGCGTCCTGGGCGGCGGCGGCGTCCCCGTCGAGGACCGGGTGCGTGAAGGCCAGCCGCCGCTGCACGTAGGCGTCGTCGATGGCGTCCACTGGGTTGAGGCTGACGAAGATGTTCTGCTCGCTGGGCACCTGCTGCAGGCGGTTCAGCCAGTAGGTGACCGAGACCGGGCGCCGGGATTGCTCGTCGGCGGCGCTGATGTGGTTCCAGCTGGCCCAGATGCGGCGGCGTTGCGGCATGGCCGAGGGGTCGGTGTGCAGCAGCGCCAGGTTGTCCTGGAAGCGGCATTGGCCGAGCAGCCGGGCCTCCTCGTCGGTGGGGGCGTCGAGCATGGCCAGCGTCTGGTCGGCGTGGGCGGCCAGGACTACCTCGTCGAACTCGCCCAGTTCGCCGTCGTCACCGCTCAGCCGCACGCCTCCTGCGTCTAGGCGCTGGACCCGACGCACCGGCGTGCTGGTGTGCACCGCGTGGAGGGCCGGCAGGAGCTGGTCGATATAGCGCCGCGCGCCACCGGGGACGGTGTGCCACTGCGGGCGGTCGGCCAGATCGAGCAGTCCGTGGTTGCGGAAGAAGGCCAGGAAGCGCCGGGCCGGGAAGGCGCGCAGGGTGCTCGGCGAGGCGGACCAGATCGCCGCGGCCATGGGCATCAGGTAGTGGCGGCGGAACCCGGGGCCGTACCCGCCGGCGTCCAGGTACTCGCCCAGTGGCAGGTGGTCGTCCAGGCTGCCGGCCAGATCGCGCTTGGCGCGGCGATTGAAGCGCAGGATGTCGTAGACCATGCGCAGGAAGCCCGGGCGGACCAGGTTGCGCCGTTGGGCGAAAAGCCCGCGCAGGCTCTCGCCGTTATACTCCAGGTCGTCGTCGCGGTCGGCGCAGGCAAAGGACATGTCCGAGGCCTGGGCCTCAATGCCCAGGTGGTCGAACAGGGCGCACAGGTGGGGGTAGTTGCGCGGGTTGAAGACCATGAACCCGGTGTCCACCGGGTGGTGGCCGTCGCTCAGGCGGGCGTCGATGGTGCAGGTGTGGCCACCGACGTAGTCCTCGGCCTCGAAGAGCGTGACCCGATGCCGGCCCGCCAGCAGCCAGGCGGCTCCGGCGCCGGCGATCCCTCCGCCGACGACTGCGACATGCTTGTCCGGCACGATGATTCCCCTTCTTGTTGGCAGCGTCCGTGTCCCCTAAGGGTCACCCGATCGACGAGCATTGTAAAACGCGGCCGGGGATGCAAGCGGGCTGCCCTCGACGCAGCCGCTCGGGTATCCTTGGCCCGCGCTGGAAGGTGAGGTGGATGCAGCAGCCGTACCGCATAGTTCGCCGCTGGTCGGGGCGGATCCTCGCCACCCTCGGCGGCTGGCTCATCGCCGGCTGGAGCGGGGCGGTGGCGGGCTTGGCCGTGGGGGCCCTGATCGATCTGTGGGTGCGCCTGACCCAGGTCGTGGGGCTGGTCTGGAGCGGCTGCGGCCTGGGCCGCACGCAGCGTCTTTTCCTCGGCGCTACGGCCCTGACCATGGGTCATCTGGCCAAGAGCGACGGCCGCGTCAGCGAGCAGGAGATCGCCGCCGCCCGCCGGGTGCTGGGAGAGCTGCCGCTGGACGAGCGTGGCCGCCGGCGGGCGATCACCATCTTCAACCGCGGCAAGGCGCCCGACGCCCCGCTGCGTCCTGTGCTTGGCCTGCTGCGGGTGGTTGGCCGCAACCGTCCCCAGGAGCTGGCCCGCTTTCTGGAGTTCCAGCTGCGCGTGGCGCTGGCTGATGGCGCCCTGGATGCGCCGCGGGAAAGACTGCTGCGCCGCATCTGGCACCAGGTGGGGGTGTCCCGGGCCGACCTCGACGCCCGACTGGCCGAGCTGCGCCGCGGCACGGTCCGCCGCGGCGTGCGCCCGACCCTGGACCACGCCTACCGGCTGCTTGGGCTCAGTCGCGGGGCGAGTAGTGACGAGGTGCGCAGGGCCTACCGGCGCGCGATCAGTCAGAGCCACCCCGACCGACTGATTGCCCGGGGCGTCTCGGAGGAGGAGCTGGAGGCCGCCGGCGAGCGGACCCGCCAGATCCGGGCCGCCTACGAGGCCATCCGTGAGGCCCGCGGCGGCTCCTGACTGCTACCTTCCCGGAAGAGGCCTTGTCACGTTGCCCCGGTGGCCAGCCGGTTGCCGGGCGCCGTTGTCAGGAGGGAGGATGCAGGCACGATTCGCGGATCTCATTGTAGAGACGCGGGTGGGGGACATTGCCGCCCAGGATGATTGCGATGCCGTGGTCAATGCCGCCAATGCCCAGCTGATGCCCGGCGGCGGGGTCGCCGGCGCGTTGCATCGCGCCGCCGGCCCGGAGCTGGCCGAAGCGTGCCGGCCGCTGGCGCCCATCCAGCCGGGGCAGGCGGTGATCACCTCCGGCTTCGCCCTGCCGAACCGGCACGTCATCCACTGCCTCGGGCCGGTCTACGGCGTCGACGAGCCCGGCGAGCAGCTGCTCGCCGCCTGCTACCGCAACGCGCTGCGCCGCGCCGAGGAGCACTGGCTGACCAGCCTGGCCATGCCGGCGTTGTCCACTGGTGCCTTCGGGTTTCCCATGGAGCGCGCCGCCCGCGTCGCCGTGGGCACCCTGCGCAGCACGGCGGCGCAGCTCCGGCACGTACGGCGCGCCTGCTTCGTCCTCGCCGACGAGTCAGCGCGCAGCATCCACGACCAAGTGATTCAAGAGCTGGCGGAGGAACAAGGTGGCTAACGTCCTGGAAACGCAGCGGGTGATCGATACCTGGAACCGGGAGGCCCTGCCGGCCCTGGAGCAGTTCGTGCGCATCCCGGCCCGATCGCCGCACTTCGACCCGGAGTGGGCGGCCAACGGCCACTTGGACCGGGCGCTGGAGCTGGCGGAGGCCTTCTGTCAGCGCCACCTGCCCGGTGCAGAGGTGGGCATCGAGCGGCTCGAGGGGCGGACCCCGCTGCTGTTCGTCGATCTGCCCGGAAGCGACGATTCGGCGGGCACTGCGTTGCTTTACGGTCACCTGGACAAACAGCCGGAGAATACGGGCTGGTCTGATGGCCTCGGTCCCTGGGAGCCGGTGGTGCGCGAGGGCCGGCTCTACGGGCGCGGTGCGGTGGACGACGGCTACGCCGTCTTCTCGGCGGTGGTGGCCATCGCCGAGTTGCAGGCGGCGGGGCTGCGCCATCCCCGCTGCGTGCTGGTCATCGAGGCGTGCGAGGAGAGCGGCAGTTTCGACCTGCCGGCCTACCTCGATGCCCTGGCACCGCGCATCGGCCAGCCGGATCTCATCGTCTGCCCCGACGCCGGGTGCGGGACCTACGACCGACTGTGGAATACCACCTCGCTGCGCGGCATGATCACCGGTACCCTGCGCGTGGATGTGCTCCGTGAGGGGGTGCACTCCGGCGACGCCGGCGGCGTGGTGCCGTCGAGTTTCCGCATCCTGCGCCAGCTCCTCAGCCGCCTTGAGGATCCCGAGACCGGCCGCGTACTGCCGCAGCTCTGCGGCGTCACCATCCCCGGTCTGCGCCGGCAGCAGGCCGAGCACGCCGGCGCCGTGCTCGGCGACCTGACTCGCGACCGCTACCCCTTCCTGCGCGGGGTCGAGGCGCAGTCCGAAGACCCCGCCGAGCGCATCCTCGATCGCACCTGGCGCGCCGCGCTGGAGGTGGTCGGTGCCGAGGGGCTGCCCCCGGTGGAGGCCGCCGGCAACGTGCTGCGCCCGTTCACCGCCACCAAGCTGGCGCTCCGCCTGCCGCCCACCGTCGATGCGGAGGCCGTGGCCGAGGGGCTGGAGACGCTGTTCTGCGAGGATCCGCCGGCCCGGGCGCGGGTGCGCTTCGAGCCCGATGCGGTGGCTTCCGGCTGGGCCGCGCCGGAGCCTGAGCCATGGCTCTCCGGCGCCCTGGAGGAGGCCTCGCAGGGCCACTTCGGAGCGGCACCGGTGCACATGGGCGAGGGCGGGACCATCCCGCTGCTCAACTGGCTGGAGCGGCGTTTCCCCGCGGCGCAGTACCTGGTCACCGGCGTGGCCGGGCCCGGCTCCAACGCCCACGGCCCGGACGAGTTCCTGCACCTCGACGCGGCTCGCCGGCTGACTGCCTGCCTGGGCGAGGTGCTGCATGCCCTCGCCGGTCGGCCGCGCTGAAGCTCAGATCGTCCGCGTAAAGGCGAGGATGGCCAGGATCAGCAGCACCGCCGCGAGGATGAACGCGGTGTTGCTGATCACCTCGGTGCGCTCGCGCACGGCGATGCCGGCGACGATCAGCACCGCCATCCCGAGCAGCATCAAAAGGCCGGGCATGATCAGCCCAGCCCCTGGCGTTCCAGCAGATCGGGCTGCACCACCTCGATCCAGTAGCCGTCCGGATCGCGAATGAAGGCGATGCCCTGCATCCGGCCCTCCTGAGGGCGCTTGACGAAGTCTACCTGCAGCGCCTCGAAGCGCTCGCAGGCGCTGTAGACGTCGGGGACGGTGATGGCGATATGGCCGAAGCCCTTGGGCTCGGTGTTGCCGTCGTGGAAGGCCACCTCCGGGTCGCTCTCGTCGCCCCAGTTGTGGGTCAGCTCCAGCACCCCCTCGCGGCCGAAGTTCCAGGTGGTGCGCGGACCATCCTCGCTGGGGACCTCGGCAGCCTGGCGGTCGTCCAGGAAGGCGAGGAAGTAGAGCGTAAAGCGCATCTCCTCGAAGTCCAGGCGGCGCACCAGGCGCATACCCAGTACCCGGGTGTAGAAGTCCAGGGAGCGCTGCGGATCCTTGATGCGCAGCATGGTGTGGTTGAGCTTGAAACCGTCGGTCTCCGGCTCTGGCTGCTCGCATAGGCCGGCGGCGGCGTCGAAGTGGCGGCTCATCGTCGGCTACTCCCAGAGGGTTCGGGTGTCACGTCAACTATACAACCCGCGGCGGTAGTCGCGCAGCTGCCGCGTGACGCCCACGGCCAGCGTGATCAGCGTCAGGGGCACCACGAAACCGAGCATCACGGCGCTGAAGGGGCCCAGGGCCTGGTGCTGCGCCGCGGCCAGGAACAGGAAGGCGCAGTAGGCGGCGTAATACCCAAGGAACAGCGCCCCCTCCCAGCGGGCGACGGTGTGCCCGGTGAAGAAAACGGGCAGGCAGGCGAAGGCGACGGCGAGCATCACCGGCAGGTCGAAGGCGAGGGCGGCGGCGTTCACCGTCACCCCGCCAGGCGCGGCCAGAGCGGCCAGGCCGAGGACGGCCAGGAGGTTGAAGATATTGCTGCCGACCAGGTTGCCGACCGCCATCTGGCGGTCGCCGAGCCGGTAGGCGCTGACCGTGGTGGCGATCTCCGGCAGTGACGTGCCCACTGCCACCAGGGTCAGGCCGATGACCAGATCGCTGATCCCCAGTGCCGCGGCCAGCGCCGCCGCCGCGTCCACCAGCAGGAAGGCGCCCACGGCCAGCAACGGGATGCCTATCACCAGTCGCAGCAGGGCCCCGGGGAGGCGTGCTGGAGCGCTCGGTTCGGCCTCGGCCGCGATTTGGCCCCGGTCCCGGGCCAGGGTCAGGGCCAGATAGCCGGCCAACCCGGTGAGCAGGATCACGCCGTCCAAACCGGCCAGCGTCCCGTCCCGGGCGAGGAGCAAGGTGAGCAGCGAGGCGGCCAGCATCACTGGCACGTGGATGCGGATCAGCCGCCGCGCGACGACGATCGGCGCGATCAGCGCCGCCAGTCCGAGCACCAGCAGGATGTTGGCGATGTTGCTGCCGACGACGTTGCCCAGTGCCAGATCGGCGGCGTGGTCGGTGAAGGCGGCCCGCAGGGTGATGGCCAGTTCCGGGGCGCTGGTGCCGAAGGCGACCACGGTCAGTCCGATGACCAGCGGAGCGAGGCCCAGCCGCCGGGCCAACTGGCTGGCGCCGCGGACGAGCAGCTCGGCACCGGCAATGACGCCGGCCAGCCCGGCGGCGAAGAGCAGTAGATCGGTCATGTCGGCCCGTTACGCAGGTGCCCCGGAGGGATCAGAGCTGGGTCGGTTCCGGCGCCAGGACTACGCCCGCCAGAACGGCTGCATAGTGACAGCTGGCGGCGGCGAGGACCATCCCGTGCCAGGCGACGTGGTGGTAGGGCAGGCGGTGCCAGAGGTAGAGCAGTACCCCGGCGCTGTACAGGACGCCGCCGAGTACCAGCAGGATTAGCCCGGCCGTGGACAGTGCCGCCACCAGCGGATCGAGGACGACCACCACCGACCAGCCTAGGGTCAGGCACAGGACCACCGAGAACGCCCGGCCCGGCGGCCGGGGCAGCAGGAGCTTGGCGCCGATGCCGATCAGCGCGACCGCCCACACGAAGGCCAGCAGCGCCCAGCCGTGGGGTGGCTCGAGGGCGTTGACGGTGAACGGGGTGTAGGTCGCGGCGATCATAAAGAAGATCGTCGCGTGATCCAGGCGGCGCAGCCGTTCGGCGCGCGTCGAGTGGTGGTCGGTGAGGTCGTGGTTGCACAGCGCCGAGGCTAGAAACAGGGCGACCAGCGCCAGCCCGTAGAGGGTGACGCTGCCGATCAGGGTCGGGTCGCCACGCTGGATGGCCAGGGTGACCAGAACGGCCGCTCCGGCCAGGGCGGCGGCGATGGCCACCCAGTGCAGGATTCGGTCGGCGGCCTGTTCGGCGCGGCTGTAGGTTCGGGCGCTGAGGCTCATACCCCACAGTATAGGAAGATCGCTGCGGCGGGCTCCAAGGGTCGATCCGCTACAGTGGACGGCGCGTGGAGGCGGGGTGGGAAACGCGCGCGACCTGGCCGGTACGCCCAGCCCGATGCCCCGGTCGGCGGAGGCGCCCCCCGGCTTGCCGGATCGGCGAACGCGCCCCGCCTATCGGCGGGGTTCCCTGTGTTGCTCACCCCGGCGGGGCCGCTCGCTAAACTCGCGGCGCTGGCGCGCCGCTCAGACAGAACCTCGCTGATCAGCGCGAACCGGCAAAGCTTCGCGCTGATCCCCCGCCGGGGCTGTGCTGCTCGGCGCGTCCGCAATGATCCGGCAAGCCGGGGGCGCCTCCGCCGACCGGGGCTTCGGCGGGCGCGTGGCTGGAGGGGCCGGGCCCAAGGGCGCGTTCCCCGCCGAGCCTCCATCCGCGGCGCTATCGCCCTGATGCATAAGGCGACCGGCGCGCGATTCGGACCCGGGAGGAATTTCGGTTATACTGGCGGATTGTGCAATGCCGGATCCCAAGCCGAGCAAGGAGTCGATATGTTCTCCCGAGACATGACCATCGCGGGTTACGACCCGGAGCTGGCAGCCGCTATCGAGGACGAGCGCCAGCGCCAAGAGGATCACATCGAGCTGATCGCCTCCGAGAACTACGCCAGTCCCCGCGTGATGGAAGCGCAGGGCAGCGTGCTGACGAACAAGTATGCCGAAGGCTACCCCGGCAAGCGCTACTACGGCGGCTGTGAACACGTCGACGTAGCCGAGCAGCTCGCCATCGACCGTGCCAAGCAGGTCTTCGGCGCCGACTACGCCAACGTCCAGCCCCACTCGGGCTCCCAGGCCAATGCTGCTGTCTTCCATGCCCTGCTCCAGCCCGGCGACACCATCCTGGGCATGAGCCTCGATCACGGCGGCCACCTGACCCACGGTGCCAAGGTCAACTTCTCGGGCAAGCTGTTCAATGCCGTCCAGTACGGCATCAACGACGACGGCCAGATCGACTACGACGAGATCCAGCGCCTGGCTACCGAGCACCAGCCGAAGATGGTCATCGGTGGCTTCTCCGCCTACTCCCAGGTGGTCGATTGGGCGCGCCTGCGCCAGATCGCCGACTCTGTGGGCGCCTACCTGGTCGTGGATATGGCGCACATCGCCGGCCTGGTCGCTGCCGGGGTCTACCCCAGCCCGATCCCCTATGCCGACGCGGTCACCTCCACCACCCACAAGACCCTGCGCGGTCCCCGCGGCGGCATCATCCTCGCCCGCTCCAACCCGGATCTCGAGAAGAAGTTCCAGTCGCTGGTCTTCCCGGGGACTCAGGGCGGCCCGCTGATGCACGCCATCGCCGGCAAGGCCGTGGCCTTCAAGGAGGCCCTCGAGCCCGAGTTTAAGCAGTACCAGGAGCAGGTGGTGGCCAACGCCCGCGCCATGGCCCAGCGCGTCATCGAGCGCGGCTACAACGTCGTCTCCGGCGGCACCGACAACCACCTCTTCCTGATGGATCTGACCCCCAAGAACCTCACCGGCAAGGATGCGGACGCCGCGCTGGGACGGGCCAACATCACGGTGAACAAGAACACCGTCCCCAACGACCCGCAGTCGCCGTTCGTCACCAGCGGCCTGCGCATCGGCACGCCGGCGATCACCACCCGCGGCTTCAAGGAGGCCGAGGCCACGCGCCTGGCCGACTGGATCTGCGACGTCCTCGACAACATGGGCGACGAGTCGGTGGTCGAGCGCGTGCGCGGCGAGGTGCAGCAGATCTGTCGCGAGTTCCCGGTCTACGGCTGATGCCGGACGACGGCTGACCGCCCATGCGCTGCCCCTACTGCCAGAACACCGACACCCGCGTGGTCGACTCCCGCCTGGTCGGTGAGGGGGAGCAGGTGCGGCGGCGGCGCCAGTGCCCGTCCTGCGGCGAGCGCTTCACCACCCACGAGGCCCCCGAACTGGTCTACCCCCGGGTGGTGAAGTCCGACGGGCGGCGCGAGGCGTTCGACGAGGACAAGCTGCGCCTTGGCTTCCGGCGGGCGCTGGAGAAGCGCCCGGTGGCCACTGAGGCCGTCGAGGCGGCGGTGCGCCGCGTCTGCAAGCGGGTCTCCGGTGCCGGAGACCGCGAGGTGGGGGCCAGCACCATTGGCGAGTACGTGATGGAAGAGCTGCGCGAGCTCGACGTGGTCGCCTATGTCCGCTTCGCCTCGGTCTACCGCCGTTTCGAGGATGTCGGCGCCTTCCGCGAGGTCATCGAAGGCCTGGAGCAGCACCGGCGTGACGACGACTGAGAGCCACCGGGACGATGCCCGCTGGATGGCCCGCGCCGTCCGGCGAGCGGCCGCAGTGTTCCCGCCGCCGCACCCCAATCCGCGGGTCGGTTGCGTGCTGGTGCGTGACGGGGCGGTGGTGGCCGAGGCCGCCCATGAGCAGGCCGGTGGGCCGCACGCCGAGGCGGCGGCCCTGCAGGCGGCCGGCGGCGAGGCTGCCGGCGCCACCGCCTATGTCACCCTGGAGCCCTGCGCCCACTACGGGCGCACGCCTCCGTGTGCCCGCGCCCTGATCGAAGCCGGTGTGGCCCGGGTGGTGGTTGGCCACCGCGACCCCAATCCCCGGGTCGCCGGCGGCGGCATCGCGCAGCTCGAGGCCGCCGGAGTAGCGGTCACCGAGGGCGTGCTGGCCACCGATGCCGAGGCGCTCAACCGTGGGTTTCTGCGCCGGATCGCCGGTGGGCGCCCGTGGGTACGCGTCAAGCTGGCGGCGAGTTTGGATGGGCGCACAGCCATGGCCTCCGGCGAGAGCCGCTGGATCACCTCAGCGGCGGCGCGCCGCGATGTCCACCGGGGCCGGGCGCAGGCCGCGGCGGTCCTCACCGGGGTGGGGACCGTGCGGGCGGACGACCCCCGTCTGGATGCCCGCGACGTCGAACCGGCGGTTCCGGCCGAGCGACAGCCGCTGCGCGTGGTCCTCGACCCGCGCCTGACCACGCCGCCGCAGGCAGCGCTGTTCCGGGCGCCGGGGCCGGTGCTCGTCGGTCATGCCGAGTACGTCAACCAGGCCCGGGCGCGGGCGCTGCGCGGCTGTGGGGCTGAGCTGCTGCCCATCCCTCTGCAGGAGGGAGGGCTCCACCTGGGTGCGGTGCTCGACGCCCTGGCCGATCGCGAGATCAACGAGGTCTGGGTGGAGGCCGGGCCGACCCTGGCCGGAGCCTGGGTGCAGGCGGGTCTGGTCGACGAGCTGATCGTCTACACCGCCCCCCACCTGATGGGCGACGCGGCCCGGCCGTTGCTGGTTTTGCCCGGCATCGACGCCATGGCCCAGCGCCGCCCGCTGGCGTTCAGCGATGTGCGCCGGGTGGGGGAGGAAATCCGCATCACCGCGAGGTTGGATTAACGGGATGTTCACCGGGATCGTGGAGACGTGCGGCCGCGTGGCCGCCATCGAGCAAAGCGGCGACGGGCGGATCCTGCGCATCGACGCCCCTGACCTGGGGCTGGCCGAGTGTCGGGTTGGCGACAGCATCGCCGTCGACGGCGTCTGCCTGACCGCCACTGGCATCGAGGATGGGCAGTTCCGTGCCGACGTCTCCGATGAGACCCTGCGCTGCACCACCCTTGGCGGGCTGCGCAGCGGTGCGCGGGTGAATCTGGAGCGCGCGGTCACCCCCACCACGCCGCTGGGCGGCCACCTGGTCACCGGGCACGTCGACGGGGTCGGCGAGGTCGTCGAGCGGGCGCCGGCCGGTGGCTCCGAGCGCTGGCGCTTCCGGGTCCCGGAGGGGCTCGCCCGCTACGTGGCCGTCAAGGGCTCCATCGCCGTGGCCGGTGTCAGCTTGACCATCAACACCGTTGCCGGGCGGGATTTCGAGGTCAACCTGATCCCGCACACCCTGGCCGCCACCAACCTGGGGGAACGCCGCGCCGGCGATCCGGTCAACATCGAGGTGGACCTGGTGGCGCGGTACGTCGAGCGGCTGCTCAGCGCCGGAAGCGACGGGACAGGAGATGGCAGCGGCGGTGGGCTGACCCTTGAGCAGCTACGACAGGCCGGATTCGGGAATGGATGAGGGCATGAGCGAGACGGTGCAGTTCAACAGTATCGAGGAGATCATCGAGGACCTGCGCCAGGGGCGCATGGCGGTCATCCTCGACGACGAGGACCGGGAGAACGAAGGCGACCTGGTGATGCCGGCGAGCCTCATCCGGCCCGAGGACATCAACTTCATGGCCCGCTACGGCCGGGGCCTGATCTGCCTGACTTTGACCCGCGAGCGCTGCGAGCAGCTGCGTCTGCCGCTGATGGTCCATAACAACGATGAGAAGAACACCACCAATTTTACCGTCTCCATCGAGGCGGCGGAGGGTGTGACCACCGGCATCTCGGCCGCCGACCGGGCGCGAACCGTGCAGGCGGCGGTGGCGCCGGGTGCGCGCCCCGAGGACCTGGTCCAGCCCGGGCACATCTTCCCGCTGATGGCCCAGCCCGGCGGCGTGCTCACCCGCGCCGGGCATACCGAGGCCGGCTGCGACCTGGCCCGACTCGCCGGTTTTGCCCCAGCGGCGGTGATCGTCGAGATCCTCAACGAGGACGGCACCATGGCGCGGCGCGACGACCTCATGGCGTTCGCCCGGACCCATGGGCTGAAGATCGGCACCGTGGCCGATCTCATCGCCTACCGGGTGCGCAACGAGCGCTCGGTAGAGCACGTCGGCGCCTGCGAGCTGCCCACCGAGTACGGCACCTTCCGCATGCACACCTACCAGGACAATGTCAGCGGCGCGCTCCACTTCGCCCTGGTCGCCGGGCAGGTGGATGAGGAGACCCCGGCGTTGGTGCGCGTGCACCTGGAGAACCCGCTGGCCGACCTGCTCGGTGCCACCGGGCCGCGCTGCGGCTGGCCGCTGCGTTCGGCGTTGCGCCAGGTGGCCGAAGCCGAGTCGGGCGTGGTGGTGGTGCTGCGCAATGCCGACGCCAACGACGACATCCTCGAGCACATGCGCTGCTACCAGGGCGGCGGCTGCAGCGAGGAGAGCGGCGGCGTGCCACTGGATCTGCGCACCTACGGCATCGGCGCGCAGATCCTCACCGATCTCGGGGTGCGCCGCATGCGCGTGCTCAGCGCCCCGCGTCGCATGCACGCGCTCTCCGGCTTCGGCATGGAGGTGGTGGAGTACGTCACCCCCGAGGGCTGACCGCCGGCGCTTGCGGGGCGCCCGCCGGGCTTGTAGTTTAGCGCCGGAACCCGCGCAAGCGCCGGTCCTACCGAAACTTTCTTCAGGAAACCAGGCATGCAAGTAACCGAAGGACAACTCGTCGCGCTGCAGGACGCGCGGTTCGCCCTCGTGGCGGCGCGCTTCAACGATCTCATCGTCGATCGGCTGATCGACGGCGCCGCCGACACCCTGCGGCGCCACGGCGTCCCGGAGGAGCATCTGGAGCTGATCCGCGTGCCCGGTTCCTTCGAGCTGCCGCTGGCGGTCCAGCGCGTGGCCGACGCCGGTCGCGCTGATGCGGTGATTGCCCTCGGCGCCGTCATTCGCGGCGGCACCGACCACCACCAGTACGTGGCCGCCGAGTGCACCAAGGGCGTTGCCCAGGCCATGATGGGCTCCGGCGTGCCGGTCTCCTACGGGGTTCTCACCGTCGAGACCGTCGAGCAGGCCATTGAGCGCGCCGGGACCAAGGCCGGCAACAAGGGCGCCGAGGCGGCGCTCTCGGCCCTGGAGATGGTCGACCTGATGCGGCAGCTCGAGGCGTAATGGCGGCTTCAGGCGAAGGCAAGCGCCGCTCCCGGGCGCGTTCCAAGCTCGTCCAGGCGCTCTACCAGTACGCGGTCACCGGCGCGTCGGCCGAGGACATCGAGCGGCAGTTCCTCGCCGCCGGCCTCGGTGACATCGACGTGGCCTACTTCCGCGAACTGATCTACGCGATCACGGACCGTGCTGCGGAGCTCGACGAGCAGCTTTCGGCGCTGCTCGACCGGCCCCTGGCGCAGCTCGATCCGGTGGAGCGCTCGATTCTGCGCCTCGGCGCCTACGAGCTATCCGAGCGCCTGGAGGTGCCCTACCGCGTGGTCATCGACGAATCGGTGGAGCTGGCGCGCCGCTTCGGCGCCGACCAGTCGCACCGTTACATCAACGGCGTGCTCGACCGCTTCGGCGCCACCGTGGGGCTGCGCGCCGCCGAGCGGGGCGAGCGCAAACCCGGGCGGGGGAATCGGCAGTGATCGGCGGAGGCGAGGCAGCGCTCATCCAGCGCTATTTCCACGACCTGACCGCGCAGCGTGACGGGGTCGCGCTCGGGGTCGGCGACGACGCGGCCCTGCTGCACACCGACACCGGCCTGCTGGCCGCCTGCTGCGACACCCTGGTCGAGGACATTCACTTTCCCGGGGACATCCCGCCGGAGGCGTTGGGCCACCGGGTGCTGGCGGTCAATCTCAGCGATCTGGCCGCCGTCGGTGCCCGGCCGGCCTGGGCCCTGCTCTCCCTGACCCTGCCCGAGAAGGATCCGCAGTGGCTAGAGCGTTTCAGCGCTGGCTTCAAGGCGCTGGCCGACCGTCACGGGGTGGCCCTGGTCGGGGGTGACACCACCCACGGACCGCTGTCGGTGTCGGTCACCGCCCTCGGCTCGGTCGCCGGCGAGCACGGCCTGCGTCGCGGCGGTGCCCGGCCCGGTGACGGCATCTGGGTCACCGGCACCCTGGGGGATGCGGCCCTCGGCCTGGAGCTGTGGCTCGAGCGCGAGGAGGCGACGCCCCTGGCCGGCGACCCCGCCTACCTGGCTGGGCGGCTGTTCCGGCCCGAGCCGCGGGTGGCGGCCGGGACGGCCCTGCTCGGCCGGGCGAGTGCGGCCATCGACGTCTCCGACGGGCTGGCTGCCGACCTGTCGCGGGTGCTCGACGAGAGCGGTGTTGGGGGCACTCTGGAGCTGGAGGCGCTGCCCCGCTCCCAGGCCTTCATCGACGAGCGCGGGGATCTGCGCCACCTGCTCCACGGCGGCGATGACTACGAGCTCTGCTTCACCTTGCCGGTGGAGCGCGAGGATGAGATGGCTTGCCTGCGCGAGCATGCCGCCACCCCGGTGACGCGCATCGGCACGGTCGAGGAGACGCCCGGGCTGCGCGGCGTGGACGCCGGCGGGGTGGTCTGCGCCCTGGATCCCGGCGGCTACGACCACTTCGCGGAGGGCTCTTGAACACACCGTTCCGTCTGCGTAGACCCCTGCACTGGCTCGCTACCGCCGGCGGACTTGGCTTGGCACCGCGGGCGCCAGGGACGTTCGGCACGCTGGCGGCGCTGCCGCTGTTCGCGCTGCTCTATGTCGCACCGCTGAGCCTCTATCTGCTGGTCACCCTGGCGGTGATCGTCGTCGGCGTCTGGATCTGCGGCCGGGCGGCCGAGGAGGCCGGGGTCCACGACCACCCGGCCATTGTCTGGGACGAGGTGGGGGGCTACCTGGTGGCCGCATTGCCGCTGGTCACCGGCTTCGGGGTGTTTTCCGTGTGGGTGGACGCCGCGCTGCTGTTCGTGCTCTTCCGACTCTTCGACGCCCTCAAACCCGGCCCCATCCGCTGGCTCGACCGGCGCCTGCACGGCGGGCTGGGGATCATGGCCGACGACGTCGCCGCCGGCGCCGCCGCGGCGGCCCTGTGGTACGCCAGCGTGGCGCTGTTCGCGCCACTTGCCGGATGACCGTCGGGGTCGTTGGGCGTGCCGCATGGCCAAAGCTAGAATGTCGGGAAACGAATTCCGTGAAGCGAGAGCAAACCGCGAGGTGGCGCAGACGGTGAGCGAGCGCGTCTATGTAGAGACTCAGGGCTGCCAGATGAACGACTACGACGCCGAGCGTCTGGTCGACGTGCTGGTCAGCCAGGCCGGCGCCCACCGGGTCGAGCGCCCCGAAGAGGCCGACCTGCTGCTGCTCAATACCTGCTCGGTGCGCGAGAAGGCTCAAGAGAAAGTCTTCTCGCAGCTCGGCCGCTGGCGGCGCTACAAGCAGGAAAACCCCTCGGTGCTGATCGGCGTCGGCGGCTGTGTGGCCAGCCAGGAGGGGGCCGAGATCCTGCGCCGCGCACCCTTCGTCGACCTGGTCTTCGGGCCGCAGACCCTGCACCGGCTGCCGCAGATGCTGGCGCGCCGGCGCGCCGGCGGGGGCGCACAGGTCGACACGGACTTCCCCGAGATCGAGAAGTTCGACCACCTGCCGCAGCCGCGGGCCGAGGGGCCTACCGCGTATGTCTCGGTGATGGAGGGGTGCAGCAAGTATTGCTCCTTCTGTGTGGTGCCTTACACCCGGGGCGACGAGATCAGTCGGCCGGTGGCCGACGTCCTCGCCGAGGTGCGCAGCCTCGCCGGGCAGGGGGTGCGCGAGGTCAACCTGCTCGGGCAGAACGTCAACGCCTACGCCGGCGCCCTCGACGACGGCGACCCGGCCGATCTGGGCCTGCTCATCGAGGCGGTGGCGCGGATCCCGGGAATCGACCGCATCCGGTTCACCACCTCGCACCCGGCGGAGTTCCATAGCGGGCTCATCGACGCCTACCGCGAGGTACCCGAGCTGGCCGATTTTCTCCACCTGCCGGTGCAGAGCGGCTCAGACCTCATCCTCAAGCTCATGAAGCGCGGCCACGATGCTGCCGCCTACGAGGCACTGATCGAGGAGATCCGCGCCGTCCGTCCCGGGCTGGTGCTCGCCACCGACCTGATCGTCGGCTTCCCCGGTGAGACCGAGGCCGAGTTCGAAGAGACCCTGGCCCTGGTCGATCGCGTCGGTTTCGACGGCGGCGCTTTTAGCTTTGTCTACAGCCCGCGGCCGGGGACGCCGGCTGCGGAGCTCCACGACGGGGTCCCCGAGGCCGACAAGCGCGCCTGGCTGCAGCGCCTGCAGGCTCGCCTGCACGACCAGCAGAGTGCCGCCGCCCGTGCACTGCTCGGCACCAAGCAGTCGGTGCTGATCGACGGTCCGTCCCGGCGTGACCCGAGCGAGCTCTGTGGCCGCACCTCGGGCAACCGGGTGGTGAACTTCCCGGGTGATCCGTCGTGGATCGGCCGCTTTGCCGAAGTTGAGATCACCGACGCGCGCACCCACTCACTGCGGGGGCGCGTCGTCTCTGTGGAGGAACAAGCCATGCACGCAGCAGTCGGCGCAGGCGGGTGACGGCGTGAGCGACCGGCCGCAAGCTATCGACCTCGAGCTGACCCCGGCCGACAACGAACGACTGGCACGGCTGTGCGGGCAGTTCGACGAGAACCTCCGCCAGCTCGAACGGCGCCTGGCGGTCGAGATCCAGAACCAGGGGCATCGCTTCCGTGTCATCGGCGAGGACACGGCGGTGCGCGTCACCCGGCAGGTGCTTGAGGAACTCTACGAGGCCGCTGCCGCGCAGCACCTCGAGCCGGAGGACGTGCACCTCTATCTGCAGCAGGCGCGGCTGCAGGAGCTCCACGAAGAGGCCGGGCAGCCGGACGAGGAGGCCGATGGGGAGGCCAATAGCGAAGCCAGCGCGCCGGCGCAGCGGCGGCGCGACGAGCGCGACGAAGAGGCGGCGGCGATCCGCACCCGCAAGACCGTCGTGCGCGGTCGCGGCCCCGGGCAGCGGGCCTACGTGCAGCGCATCCGCGACAACGACCTGAGCTTCGGCATCGGTCCCGCCGGCACCGGCAAGACCTTCCTCGCGGTGGCGTGCGCCGTCGAGGCCCTGGAGGCCGAGGAAGTGCGCCGGGTGGTCCTGGTGCGCCCGGCGGTGGAGGCCGGTGAGCGCCTCGGCTTCCTGCCCGGTGACATGGCGCAGAAGGTCGATCCGTACCTGCGGCCGCTTTACGACGCCCTGTTCGAGATGCTCGGCTTCGAACGGGTCAGCCGGCTGATCGAGCGCAACGTCATCGAGGTTGCGCCCCTGGCGTTCATGCGCGGGCGCACCCTGAATCACGCCTTCGTGATCCTCGACGAGGCGCAGAATGCCACCGTCGAGCAGATGAAGATGTTCCTCACGCGCATCGGCTTCGGCTCCACAGCCGTGGTCACCGGCGATGTCACCCAGATCGACCTGCCGCCGGATAAGCCCTCCGGGCTGCGCGATGCGGTCGAGGTGCTCCACGAGGTGGATGGCGTCAGCTTCACCTTCTTCGCCGCCTCGGATGTCGTCCGCCACCCGCTGGTGCAGCGCATCGTCGAGGCGTACGATTCGCGGAGTCGCCAGATCGGCGGTCAGGGTACGGGCAAGGGACGCAAGTGAGCGAGTTCGAGCTGGCCTTCCAGCACGTCGCCGGGACGCCGGCGCCGGACACCGCGCAGGTGCAGCGCTGGCTTGCGCCGGTGCTCGATGCGCATGGTCGCGGCGGCGAACTCACCGTGCGCATCGTCGACGAGGACGAGTCCCGGGCGCTCAACCACGCGTATCGCGGGCGCGACAAGCCCACCAACGTGCTTTCCTTCCCCTGCGAGCTACCGCCGGGCCTGCCTCCCGAAGCGGCAGAGATCCTCGGCGATCTGGTCCTCTGCGCCCCGGTGGTGGCCCAAGAGGCCCGCGAACAGGGCAAACCGGAGGCGGACCACTGGGCGCACATGGTGGTCCACGGGGCCCTGCATCTGCTGGGCTACGATCACGAGGAGCCGGCGCAGGCCGAGCGGATGGAGGCCGAGGAGCGGCGCCTCCTCGCCGCGCTTGGGGTGCCGGACCCCTATTTAGAGCGTTGAAAGAGGTCATGCCCGACGGAGAAGCGAACAGTAGCAGCGGCGCTGGCGAGAGCGTCTCGTGGCGCGATCGCCTGCGCCGGCTGGTGACCCAGCCCGAACCTCGCTCGCGGGACGAGCTGGTCGAGCACCTGCGCCGCAGCCAGTCGCTCGGTCTGCTCGACGCCGACGCCCTGTCCATGATCGAGGGCGTGCTCCATGTTTCCGAGCTCCAGGCCCGCGATATCATGATCCCCCGCTCCCAGGTCACCACTGTGGCCCGGGATACCGAGCCGCGCGACCTGCTGCCGACCATCGTGCGCACCGGCTACTCGCGTTTCCCGGTCACCGGCGAGAGCAAGGACGACGTCATCGGGATCCTCCTGGCCAAGGACCTGCTGCGCCTCTTCCACGAGGAGGGGCACAACGGCTTCCGGCTGCGCGAGGTCCTGCGCCCGGTGCTGTTCATCCCCGAGAGCAAGCGGCTCGATGCGCTGCTCAAGCAGTTCCGCGAGAGCCGCAACCACATGTCCGTGGTGGTCGACGAGTATGGCGGTCTGGCCGGGATCGTCACCATCGAGGACGTGATCGAGCAGATTGTCGGCGAGATCGACGACGAGCACGACTTCGATGAGGATGCCCCCATCCTGGCCCGTGACGACGGCAGCTGGATCGTCAAGGCGGTCACGCCCATCGAGGCGTTCAACGAGGCCCTCTCCGCCGGACTCAAGGAGGACGACCTCGACACCGTCGGCGGCCTGGTGGCGCAGCGCTTCGGACACGTGCCGTGCCGCGGCGAGCGCATCGTCTTCGCCGGTTTCGAGTTCCGCGTCCTGCGCGCCGATCAGCGCCGCATCCACCTGCTGCGGGTCATGCCCGTGGGGAGCGAGGGCGATGACGACGGCTGAGCGTCTCGCTGCCGGGCGCGCCGGGGTGTTCGCCGCTGGCCTGGCCGGAGCCGGGCTGCCGCTGGCCTTCGCGCCGCTGGACTGGGCGCTGCTGGCGGTGCTCGCCCCGGCGGTGCTCTTTGCCGTGGCCGCGCTGGCACCGCGTCGGCGCGCCCTGCAGGCCGGCTACGCCTTCGGTCTGGGGCAGTTCGGCGTCGGTGTCTCCTGGGTGTTCGTCAGCATCAATGACTACGGCGGTGCCGGTCCGGCGCTCTCGGGGCTGGTCACCGTGGTGTTCGTCGCCTTTATGGCGCTGTTCCCCATGCTGGCGGTGGCCCTCGGGCGCGGTTTGGGGCGCGGTTTGGGGCGCGGCCCCGGGCTGCGCCTGCTGGTCACCCTGCCGGCGGCGTGGGTGGCGGTGGAGTGGCTGCGTACCTGGCTGTTCACCGGGTTCCCGTGGCTGTTCGTCGGCTACGCCGCCCTGGACACGCCGCTGGCCGGGCTGGCGCCGGTGATCGGTGTGCTCGGGCTGAGCGCCCTGCTGGTGTTGCTCGCCGGCGCCGCGGCGTGGCTGGTGACGGCCCCCGGGTGGCGGCGCGGGGCGAGCGTGGCGGCGCTGGCTGTGGCGGCGGTCGCCGCCGGGTTGGCAGCGGACCGGCCGTGGACCGAGGCCCAAGGCGAGCCGGTGCGCGCGGCGCTGATCCAGGGCAACTTCAGTCAGGACATCAAGTGGGATCCGGTGCAGCTCGAGCGCATCCAGAGCCGCTACGCTGAGCTGACCGCCGAGCACGCCGGGGCGGACCTGGTGGTCTGGCCGGAGACCGCCATACCGCGTCGCTTCGATACGGTACAGCCGTACCTGGAGCAGGTCGCCGAGCGGGTCCGCGAGGCCGGGGGGACGCTGGTGCTCGGCATCCCCTACCGGGAGTGGGCTCCGGACGGCGGGCAGTTGCACAACAGCGTGGTGGTCCTCGGCGAGCAGCGCGATGTCTACCACAAGCGCCACTTGGTCCCCTACGGCGAGTATGTCCCGTTCCGCGATCTCTTTGGTCGCAGCCTCGACTTCCTCGGCGCCCCGATGGCCGACTACAGCCCCGGGCCGCGCCCGGAGCCGCTGGCCGTCGATGATCGCCTGCGCCTGGGCGCCACGGTCTGCTATGAGGTGGCCTACCCCGTCGCCGTGCGGCGCACGGCGGGCGCGGTGGATCTGCTGGTGAACGTCAGCAACGACGCTTGGTTTGGCGATTCGTTGGCGCCCCATCAGCACCTGCAGAAGGCGCGCATGCGCGCGGCCGAGGCCGGGCGCTGGATGCTGCGCGCCACCAACACCGGGATCACCGCGGTGATCGGTCCCGACGGTGGGGTGGTGGAGCGACGGGCGCAGTTCGAGGTGGCCACCCTGGTTACCGAGGTGGAGCGGCGCAGCGGCGTCACCCCCTACGCCCGCATCGGCGATGGACCGCTGCTCGGGCTGCTCGCCGCCGCGCTGGTGCTGCCCGGTGGGCTGCGCTGGTACGCCCGGCGCCGGCGGGCCTCAGCCGCCGACTGACGCCAACCAAGGCAGGGCCACCGGCAGCAGGAAGGCGGTCACCAGTCCGGCCAGCCCCAGGCCCAAGCCGGCGAAGGCCCCGGCCGCGGCGCTGCTGCTGAACGCCTGCACCGTGCCGAAGCCGTGGGCGGACAGGCCCAGCGCCAGGCCGCGTGCCGCCTCATCGTGGATGCGCAGCAGGCGGAAGATCAGTGGTGCCATCAGACAGCCCAGCGCGCCGGTGATCAGCACCAGACCGGCGGTCAGTGACGGCAGCCCGCCCAGCCGCTCGGCAATGCCCATGGCGATTGGCGAGGTGACCGACTTGGGCGCCAGCGACAGCAGGGTCTCCCGCGAGGCGCCCAGTGCCGCCCCCACCCACACCGCCGACAGCGCCGCGGCCAGGCTGCCGGCCACCACCGAGACGGTGATCGGCAGCAGCAGTTCCCGGATGCGCGGCAGCTGATCGAACAGCGGCACGGCTAGGGCCACGGTGGCCGGGCCGAGCAGGAAGTGGATGAACTGAGCCCCTTCGAAATAGGTGTCGTAGTCGGTGCCGGTGAGCAGCAGGAAGGGGATGAGCAGGGCGGTGGCGATCAGTACCGGGTGGGCCAGCGGGGCGTTGCCCAGCCGTCGCCAGAGCGCCTGCCCGATCAGGAACGCCACCAAGGTGACCGTGAGCCCCAGCAGCGGGCTCTCGGCCAGGAAGGCCCAGATGTCCTGGAAATCCTCAGTCACCGTCGTCCTCCGCCCGACCAGCGCGCCCGCGGCGCAGCCAGCGCCACTGGAACAGCGCCGCGGTCACGGCCAGCGCCACCCCGGTGCTGACCACCAGCGCCGCGGTAATGGCCACGGCGTCCGTCTGCAGCCGCGGCAGGTGCAGGAGGATGCCCACCCCCGCTGGGATGAGCAGCAGCGCCAGGTAGCGCAGCAGCCCCTCGGCAGCGGTGCGCAGCCCCGTGGGGACGCGGCCCACGGCGATTAGCGTGGCGAACAGCAGGGCCAGGCCGATCACCGGGCCGGGCAGCGGCAAGCCGAAGAGCCGGGCGATGACCTCGCCGAGCAGCTGGAACCCGAGCAGCAGGGTCAGGCCGAGCAGCACTCGGGCGTCTCCGTCTGGCGCAGGGTCAGCACGGGCCAGCCGTTGCGCCGGGCCTCGCTGCGTAGGGTCTCGTCCGGATCCACGGCCACCGGGTGCTCGACATGACGCAGCAGCGGGAGGTCGTTGAGCGAATCGCTGTAGAACCACTTCTCGGCCCGCTCCAGCCCGCGCTCGCGCAGCCATGCGTCGACCACCCGGATTTTGCCCTCGCGGAAGGTCGGGGTGCCGGTGTGGCGGCCGGTGTAGCGGCCGTCGCGGCGCTCCGGCTCGGTGGCCAGCAGTGTGGGAACCCCCAGACGCTCGGCGATGGGCGCGGTGACGAAGCGGTTGGTGGCGGTGACGATGGCCAGGCGGTGCCCGGCGCGGCGGTGCTCGTCGAGCAAGGCCTCGGCGGCGGGCAGCACCAGCGGCTCGATCCACTCGCGGACGAAGTCGGCACGCCAGGCGTTCAGTTGCTCCTCCGGGTGCTCGGCCAGGGGGCTGAGGGCGAAGGCGAGGAAGGCGTCGATATCCAGTCGCCCCTCGATATAGTCCTGGTGGAAGCGCCGGTGGGTCTCGGCGAAGGCCTCGCTGTCCACGGCTCCGCGGGCTACCAGGTACTCGCCCCACAGGCTGTCGCTGTCACCGGCGATCAAAGTGTTATCCAGGTCGAACAGGGCGACGGACACTGCACCTCCTCCGGTTATCGGGTGGGTGGGGAGCGGGGATCAGGCGGGCCCGGCCCTGCGGCAACGTTGCCCGGGTTGCACCCCCTGTGAAAGAATAACATCGGCAATTTCCGCGTAGGGAGGCGTCTCCGGGTGGTCGATTCTGACGGCTTTCGGCCCAATGTCGGCATCATCGTCGCCAACGACGACGGCCAGGTGCTATGGGCTCGGCGGGCCGGAGAAGACGCCTGGCAGTTCCCGCAGGGCGGGGTCGAGGCCAACGAGACCCCGCTGGAGGCGCTCTACCGCGAACTGCGCGAGGAGATCGGCCTGACGCCTTCGGACGTGGCCGTGCTCGGTGCGACGCGCCGCTGGCTCCGTTACCGCCTGCCCCGCCGCATGATCCGGCGCCGTGGCAGCCGGTGTATCGGGCAGAAACAGATCTGGTTCCTGCTGCGCCTGCTCGCCGACGAGCAGCGGGTGCGCGTCGACCGGGTGCCGCGTCCCGAGTTTGACCGCTGGCGTTGGGTCGACTACTGGTATCCGGTCGACGAGGTCATCTTCTTCAAGCGCCAGGTCTACCGCCAGGCGCTGCAGGAACTTTCCGGCTGCCTGCAGGCCGGTGACTGGGCCGGAACCGGTACCGAGGGTGGCACCCCTGCAGCCATCCCGCCGGCGGCGCGGCGACGATTGCGATAGGGCGGGGCCCCATGCTGGAAATCCTCCACCGCGTCTCCCGGGAAGTGAACGCAGCGCCCAACCTGCGCCAGGGGCTGCGAATCATCGTCGAGCGGGTGGCCGACGCCATGGCGGTGGATGTCTGCTCGGTCTACCTCCTCGATGCCGCCCAGGGCGACTTCGTGCTCATGGACACCCGCGGACTCAACAGCGAGTCCGTGGGCCGTGTGCGGCTGACCTCCGCCGAGGGGCTGGTCGGCCTGGTCGCTGAGCGCGAGGAGCCGATCAACCTCAAGAACGCCCCGGCGCACTCGCGTTTTCGTTACTTCCCCGAGACCGGCGAGGAGCGCTACTCCTCTTTTCTCGGCGTGCCCATCATCCACTACCGTTCGGTGCTCGGCGTGCTCGTCGTCCAGCAGACGGAGCAGCGCCGCTTCGAGGAGAGCGAGGTCGCCTTCCTCGTCACCCTCGCCGCGCAGCTCGCGGGGGCCATCGCCCATGCTCGGGCCAGCGGCGGCATCCACGGTATTGGCGACGAGCCGGTGGCCGAGGACAGCCGCGCGCTGCGCGGACTGCCCGGGGCGCCCGGGGTGGCCATCGGTACGGCGGTGGTGCCCTACGCGCAGTCGGATCTCAATGCCATCCCCGACCGCGTCGCCACCGACCCGGAAGCCGAGGTGGCGGCCTTCGAGCAGGCGGTGGCGGAGGTCACGGCGGAGCTTCGCCAGCTCGGTCAGCAGATCTCCGCCTCGGTCACCGCCGACGAGCAGATGCTCTTCGACGTCTACCTGCGCATGCTCGAGGGCGACAGCCTGGTCAACGAGACCGTCGAGCGCATCCGCGCCGGCAACTGGGCGCCCGGGGCGCTGCGCCAGGTCATCGGTGAGCACGTGCAGGTCTTCGAGAACATGGACGACCCTTACCTGCGCGAGCGCTCGAGCGACATCCGCGATCTTGGCCGGCGGATCCTCGGGCGGCTGCGCGACGAGGGTGGCCGGGTCGAGGCCCTGCCCGATCAGGCCGTGCTGGTGGGCCACGAGGTGAGCGCCTCGCAGCTCGCCGAGATCCCCCACGACCATCTCGTCGGCGTCGTCTCGGCCACCGGCTCGCGCAACTCCCATGTGGCCATCCTCGCCCGGGCGCTGGGCATCCCCGCGGTGATGGGCGTCGACGACCTGCGCACCCGGCAGATGGACGGTCGGCCGGTGGTAGTGGATGGCTACGCCGGGCGCTTCTACGTCGACCCGACCGAGACCGTCGAGCATGAGTACCAGCGCCTGATCCGCGACGAGGCGGAGTTCACCGAGGGGCTTGAGGCGGTGCGTGACGAGCCGGCCACCAGCCCCGACGGGCGCACGATCGCCCTCTACGCCAATACGGGCCTGATCTCGGACATCAACCTGTCGCTGGCCGCCGGCTGTGACGGCATTGGACTGCACCGCACCGAGTTCCCGTTCCTGATCCGCGATCGCTTTCCCGGCGAGGAGGAGCAGGCCGATCTCTACCGCCGGGTGTTGGAGCAGTTCGCGCCGCAGCCGGTAACCCTGCGCACGCTGGACGTCGGCGGCGACAAGTCGCTGGCCTACTTCCCGATCGAGGAAGAGAACCCCTTCCTGGGCTGGCGCGGCATCCGCCTGACCCTGGACCACCCGGAGATCTTCCTTACGCAGCTGCGCGCCATGCTGCGCGCTGACGTGGGGCTGGGGAACCTGCAGATCCTGCTGCCGATGGTCAGCCGGCTCGAGGAGATCGCCGATGTGCGCCGGCTGCTGCTGCGTGCCCGCCAGGAGCTGGCCGAGGAGGGCATCCAGGCGCGCATCCCTCCGCTGGGCGTGATGATCGAGGTGCCGGCCACCATCTACCAGATCGATCGCTACTGCGATCAGGCCGACTTCCTCTCCCTCGGCTCCAATGACCTGACCCAGTATCTGCTGGCGGTGGACCGCAACAACAGTCGGGTTGCCGGGCTCTACGACGAGCTCCATCCGGCCGTGCTCGGGGCCGTGCGCCATGTGGCACAGGCGGCGCGGCGTCACGGCAAGCGCCTGACCGTCTGCGGCGGCATGGCCGGCGATCCGGCGGGGGCGATCCTGCTGGTCGGCTTCGGCATCGAGGGGCTGTCGATGAGCGTCTCGAGCCTGCTGCGCATCAAGTGGGTGGTGCGCCGGGTGCCGGTCGCCCGCGCTGCCGAGCTGGCCAACCGCGCCGTCGAGATGGACTCCCCCGAGGAGGTCCGGCGTATGCTGCGCCGCACGCTGGAGGAATACGAACTCGGCGGACTGATGCGCGCGGGCAAGTAAATCCTCGCAATTGACAATCACTCGCGTTCAAGGTGTGATGGTCCCTTGTCGGAGTGATCGGGGGCCTGCCATGTACGTCTGTATCTGCAACGCCGTAACCGAGCGGCAGATCCGCGAGGCAGTGGCCTGCGGGTGCGCCTCCATGCGCGAGCTGCGCACACGGCTGGGGGTGGCCGGTTGCTGCGGCAAATGCGGCCCCGAGGCGCGGCAGCTGCTCGGCGAGTGCGCCGACTGCCCGCTGGAGCGGCGTGCTGCCGGTTCGACCGGGCCGGAACCGGTGACAGTGGAGCCGCCTGCCCCCCGGGCGGCCGCCGGATCGACAGACGCTGCGCCCGGGCCTTGATAGAATCAACCACGGTTACATTCAGGAACGCGTTCACAAGGGGGCGCCATGGCAAGTGACAAGAAGGTCATCGAATACCTCAACGGCGGGCTCAAGAAAGAGCTCACGGCGATTAACCAGTACTTCCTCCACTCCCGCCTGGCGTACGACTGGGGCTTCGACAAGCTCGGCGCCAAGGAGTACGAGGAGTCCATCGAGGAGATGCAGCACGCCGACCAGTTCATGCAGCGTATCCTCTTCCTCGGTGGCCTGCCCAACCTCCAGGAGCTGGAGAAGCTCAAGGTCGGCGAGAACGTGCGTGAGATGCTCGAGGCGGACCTGGCCGGTGAGCACGACAGCCTGGCCTACTACCGCGAGGCGGCGGCGTATTGCGAGTCGGTGCAGGACTACGCCTCGCGCGACCTGTTCACCAGCCTGATCGCCGACGAGGAGGGCCACGCCGACTGGCTCGAGACGCAGATCAAGCTCATGGACCAGCTCGGCGAGGCCAGCTATCTGCAGATGCAGATGGTTGCGGCTAACGAAGGCGAGGGCGAAGGCGAGGGCTGAGCCCGCCGCCTAGCGGATCGCTGCTGCACGGGACCCCGTCGGCGACGCCGGCGGGGTCCCGTGCGCTTGGGGGTGTCTAGAAGGGCTTGACCACGGCGAGGACGACCACCGAGATCAGGATCAGTACGGGCAACTCGTTGAAGACCCGGTACCAGACATGGCTGCGCTCGTTGCGGTCGTCGGCGAAGGCCTGCAGGAGCTGGCCACAGTACAGGTGGTAGGCGATCAGCAGGGTGACCAGGGCCAGCTTGGTCAGCATCCACCCCTCGTTGAGCAGCTGCGGGAACAAGACCAGCATCCAGATGCCCAGGCCCACGGCGACAATCGCGCTCGGGTTCATGATCCCGCGGTAGAGCTTGCGCTCCATGACCTTGAAACGCTCGTTGCTGATCTCGTCCTCGGCCATGGCGTGGTAGACGAACAGCCGGGGCAGGTAGAACAGGGCCGCGAACCAGGTCACGATCGCGATAACGTGGAAGGCTTGGATCCAGATGTACAGCACGACGGGTCCTCCTGACGTTTGGATAGGGGCGGCGTCTCGCTCGGCGCCGGCTCCGCGCGTATTGTAGGCCCTGCCCGCGTGGCGGCGGGAGCCCATGCGGCTATCAGTAACCGGAAACCAGGGGGAGAGGAAAGACCCATGATCGAAGTAGGCATTGTCGGCGGTACCGGCTATACCGGCATGGAGCTGCTGCGCCTGGTCGCGCGCCACCCCGGGCTGCGGCTGGCGGAGATCACCTCGCGGGCCGAGGCCGGTACCCGGGTGGACGAGCTTATGCCGGCGCTCGAGGGGGTGGTCGACAATGTCTTCACCGCGCCCGACACCGAGCGTCTGAGCCGCTGCGATGTGGTCTTCTTCGCAACGCCCAACGGGATTGCCATGGAGTCGGCGCCGGCGCTGCTCGAGGCCGGCTGCCGGGTGATCGACCTAGGGGCCGACTTCCGGCTGCGCGACCCGGCGGTCTGGAACGAGTGGTACGGCATGGCCCACAGCTGTCCCGAGCTGCTTGAAGAGGCCGTTTACGGCTTGCCCGAGCGCTACCGCGACGCCCTGCCGGCGGCGCGGCTGGTGGCCAATCCGGGCTGCTACCCCACGGCCGTGGCCCTGGGGCTGCTGCCGCTGCTCGAGGTCGGTGCGCTCGGTGATGGACCGGTGGTCGCCGACTGCAAGTCCGGTGTCTCCGGTGCCGGCCGGGCGGCCAAGGTGGCCACCCTCTTCTGCGAGGCCAACGAGGGCTTCAAGGCTTACGGCGCCAGCGGCCACCGCCACCTGCCGGAGATCGAGCAGACCCTGGCGCAGACCGCCGGGGCACCGGTGGATGTGACCTTCGTCCCCCATCTGGTGCCGATGACCCGTGGCATGCAGGCCACCCTGCACGTGGCCGTGGATCGTCCGCTGGACGAGCTCGAGGCCCTTTACCGGCAGCGCTACGCCGAAGAGCCCTTCGTCCGCCTCGTCGGCCGCGGCGCCCATCCGGAGACGCGCTGGGTCCGGGGCACCAACGACTGTCGCATCGGCCTGCACCAGCCGCCGGGGCGCAGCGACCGGGCGGTGATCCTCTCGGTGATCGACAATCTCACCAAGGGGGCGGCCGGGCAGGCGGTCCAGAACCTCAATCTGATGTTCGGCCTCGACGAGACCGCCGGGCTGGAGGGGTTGGCCTACGTGCCCTAGGGGCCGGTTTGACCTGGCGGGTAGGCGCCTACAAAATGCATGTTATCCGCTAGGGGCCTGTCGGCCCCGGCGTCCACCTGCGGAGGGACCACCCATGAGCGATATCGCCGAGCCCGAGACCCACGCCCCGGCCGACGATCAGCTGCTGATCTTCACCGATGCCGCCGCGGACAAGGTCCGCGAGCTGCTCCAGGATGAGCAGGGCGGTGACGTGAAGCTGCGCGTGTTCATCACCGGCGGCGGCTGTTCCGGCTTCCAGTACGGTTTTACCTTCGACGAGACCGTCGAGGAGGGCGATACCATCATCGAGAAGCGCGGGGTGCAGATCGTCGTTGACCCGGTCAGCGGCATCTATCTGCAGGGCGCGGAGGTCGATTTCTCCAGTGGCCTTGAGGGCGAGCAGTTCATCATCCGCAACCCCAACGCCACCACCACCTGTGGTTGCGGCTCCTCGTTCTCCATCTGAGCCGCGCCGCCGGGGTCACGGTGCGTAGACGCCGCCCAGAACGGCGGGGCGCCGTGCTCCGGTGACCGACGGCAGGTTGCCGGGGTGGCCGTGGAGGCGGGCCCAGGCCAGCCAGGCGAAGGCGGCCGCCTCCACGTAGTCCGGGTCCATACCCAGCACTGCCGTGCTGGCCACGTCCGCCCCCGGGCAGTGCGCCTGTAGCCGTCTCATCAGGTGCTCGTTGCGGGCCCCGCCGCCGCAGACCCGTACCCGGCGCGGGGTGCCCCCTCCCGCGTGCAGCGCATCGGCCACGGTGCTGGCTGTCAGCTCCGCCAGGGTGGCCTGGACGTCCACCGGCTCCTCGGTGCCCTGGCAGTGCTTCAGCAGCCAGGCCGCGTTGAAGTACTCGCGGCCGGTGCTCTTCGGAGCCGGCCGGGCGAAGTAGGGGTCGCTGCGCAGCCGCGCCAGGAGCGCGGCATCCACGCGGCCGCTGGCCGCCCAGGTGCCGTCGGCGTCGAAGGGCGCGCCCAGGTGGCGGCGCGCCCAAGCGTCGAGCAGCGTGTTGGCCGGCCCGCTGTCGAAGCCGATCACCGGGCCGCCGTCGGCCGGTAGCAGGGTCAGGTTGGCGATCCCGCCCAGGTTGACCACCGCGACCGCCTCATCCTGCTGCCCCCAACAATGCGCATGGAAGGTGGGCGCCAGCGGTGCGCCGTGCCCGCCTTCGGCAATATCCCGGCGGCGGAAGTCAGCCACCACCGGTAGCCCGGTGCGGCTGGCGATACGGTTCGGGTCGCCGAGTTGCAGGCTGTGTCCCGGCTCCCCGGTGGTGGGGTCCGGCCCCTGGTGCCAGACGGTCTGGCCGTGGCAGCCGACGGCGTGCACCGGCAGCTCGGCGGGAGCCTGCTGCCGCAGCGCCGCCGCGGCTGCGGCGAAGGCTTCTGCCAGGCGCCGGTCCAGCTCGCAGAGCCGGTGCAGCGGCGTCTCTGCGCCGACCTCGTGGACCGCAGCGGCGAGGGCGTCGTTCAGCGGGCTCCAGGCGCTGGCGACAATATCGCCCACCGCGCCGTCGGCACCCAGGCGGAGCAGCGCGGCGTCGATGCCGTCGACACTGGTACCCGACATCAGGCCGATGTAGCCTCCCTCGGCGCCACGTTCGCTCAACGGCGCTCCTCACCGCTGGCCAGCTGGATGTCCGCCGACGACTCGCCGCGCAGGCTCGCCAGCAGCGGCGCGGCGTGCTCGCGGAAGGCGCTGCGATGCTCGTCGGGCAGCGGCTCGGCGCGGGGCAGGTCCACGGTTACCGGGTTGCGGTGGCGGCCGTTGTCGATGAACTCGTAGTGCAGGTGCGGGCCAGTGGCCTGCCCGGTGGCCCCCACGTAGCCGATGACCTCGCCGCGCTGGACGCGGTCGCCCACGCTCAGGCCCGAGGCGTAGCGCGACAGGTGGGCGTACAGGGTCTGGTAGCGTTCGCCGTGGCGCAGGGTGATCACCCGGCCGTAGCCCCCGTTGCGGCGGCGCTCCACCACGCGCCCGTCGGCGGCGGCGCGCACCGGTGTGCCGGTGGGCGCAGCCAGATCCACGCCCAGGTGGGGCCGGCGCACGCCGAGGATCGGGTGGCGGCGATTGCGATCGAAGTGGGAGCTGATTCGCTCGAAATCCAGGGGGTAGCGGGTGAAGGTCCGCGCCAGGCTGGTGCCGTCCGGGGTGTAGAAGCTCACCCGGCCGTCCGGGTCCTCGAAGCGCAGCGCCTCCAGCGTCTTGCGGGCGCCTTCCAGGCGCATCGCCTTGAGGCGCTTGCGCAGCGTCTGCCCATCGGGGCCAAGGGTGCGCTCGTAGAGCACGGAGAAGGTGTCGCCGCTACGCAGGTCCCGCCCCAGGTCGATGTCGCCATCGAGAACCCGGGCGAGCTGCATGATCATCCGATCGTCCAAGCCGGAACGGCGGGCGGAGAGAAACAGCGAGCCCTCAATCGTCCCCTCGACCTGGCGCAGTTCGCGCTCCAATTCCCGGGGCACGGTCTTCGCCTCGAAGCCGTCATCGCCGCGGCGGACGAGCAGCTTCTGCTCGGGGGCCATGGCGAAACGCACCCCGGCCAACGTCCCCTCGTCGTCGCGCAGCAGGGTCAGGGTCTGTCCCGGGCGCAGGCGCGTGAGCGCGGACTCGGCGGGCTCGCCGGCGTTGAGGATGCGCTGCACGTCACCGGCGGTGTGCCCGGCCCGGGAGAGGATGCGAGCAAAACTGTCGCCGGAGCGGACCGTGACCTCGTGTTCCTCCAGCTCTGGGCGTACGTCGGCCCGCGCCGCCTCGTCTTCCCTTTCGGTCGAGGCCGGCAGCGGATCGCTTTCGTCGGCTGCAGGGGCGAGCGCCAGGGTGGTCAGTCGGCCGGCCGGCGCCTCCTCAAGGCCGTTGGCGTTGTCCGTGCGCGTGCCTGCGGTGGCCGGTGCGGCCTCGGCGGGGGGCAGCACCAGTTCGGAGTCGGCTGGGGACCCTTGCGGGGACGGTGAGCCATCCATCCAGAGCCAGATCAGGACGGCGGCGGCGCTCGCGCTGCCGGTGATGGCAGCGATGCGCAGCACGGGGCGGCGGTGCCGGCGGCGTCGGCCCGTCGCGGGCCGGCGGCCCTTGAAATCGAGCTCGGTCAGTCGGGTCTGCACGGGGCTAGGCTCCAGTCGGCGCTTCGCGGGATCGGTCCCGGGCGAGCGTGCGCGGCAGCCACTGACGCGGCGCCGGGCTCGGCCACAATCCGGGGGTTACGGTACAATACGCGATTTTACATAGTGATGGGCAGGGGGCGAGGCATGACGAAGGAAGATGCACGGGCGCTGATCCGGCGCGGGGTCGAGGAGATCATCCCGGAGGCGGAGCTCGAAGAGCGCCTGGAGTCGGGCAAGCGGCTGCGCATTAAGGCCGGCTTCGATCCCACCGCGCCGGATCTTCACCTCGGCCACACGGTGCTGATCAACAAGCTTCGGCAGTTTCAGGACCTCGGTCACGAGGTCTTGTTCCTGATCGGCGATTTCACCGCCACCATCGGGGATCCGAGCGGCAAGAGCGCCACCCGGCCGGCGCTGACCCCGGAGGAGGTGCGAGAAAACGCGCGTACCTACGAGGAGCAGATCTACGCCATCCTCGATCCGGAGCGCACGCGGCTGGTGTTCAACTCCGATTGGATGGGCACCATGCAGGCTGGGGATCTGATCCAGCTCGCCTCCCGCTACACCGTCGCGCGCATGCTCGAGCGCGACGACTTCCACCAGCGCTACCAGGCCGGTTCGGCGATTGCGATCCACGAGTTCCTCTACCCCCTGATCCAGGGCTACGACTCGGTGGCGCTGGAGGCCGATTTCGAACTGGGAGGCACGGATCAGCGCTTCAATCTGCTCGTCGGCCGCGAGCTCCAGCGTCAGTTCGGGCAGAAGCCGCAGACGGTGATGACCATGCCCCTGCTCGTCGGTCTCGATGGTCACAAGAAGATGTCCAAGTCGCTGGGCAACTACGTGGGTGTGAAGGAGTCCGCGGAGGACATCTACGCCAAGCTGATGTCCATCTCGGATGAGCTCATGTGGCGTTATTTCGAGCTCCTTAGCCTGCGCCCCTGGGATGAGGTCGAGGCGATGCAGCGCCGCATTAGCGAGGAGGGGATGAACCCGCGGGATGCCAAGGACGCCCTGGCCTTCGAGCTGGCCGAGCGCTTCCGCGGGCGGGCGGAGGCCGAGCGGGCGCGTGAGGCCTTCGTCGCGCGGTTCCGGCACGGCGCCGTCCCGGAGGATGTGCCGCACGTCACCCTGTCCTATGATGAGCAGGGCGGGATCGGCATCGCCACGGCGCTCAAGGAGGCGGGGTTGGTCGGCTCGACCTCCGAAGGGCTGCGCATGGTCCGACAAGGGGCGGTGCGGGTCGACGGTGAGCGCGTGGAGGATCCCAAGGCGCGCCTGGAGGCCGGCGTCGGGTGCCTCTTGCAGGTGGGCAAGCGTCGGTTTGCGCGGGTCAGTGAAAAAGGGGC
>NZ_JAJNRD010000021.1:0-42977 GCF_022228055.1 Halorhodospira sp. 9621 | reverse complement strand
ACAGCGAGGGCGGCTGGGAACTGCTGACACCGCGCCACCGCCCGCCCGCGACCCTTGAAAGCCACCTGACCTTCGCGCTCAAGCACGAAGGTCTCGATCTCGCTGTGCTGAAGCGACTCTTCCAAACGGTCGGTCCGGAGCCAATCGCGGGATGGGTCCGCTCCAAGCCAACGGGGTCATATGCACGAAGGGTCTGGTTCCTTTACGAGTGGCTGCTCGGGAGCCGATTGCCGCTGAACGATGCCACGCGCGGGAACTACGTCCCCGCAGTGGATCCCAACCTGCAGTGGGCGGGCGCGGGTAAGGTGTCGAAGCGTCATCGTGTGCGCAACAATCTCCCGGGGACCCCGTCGTTCTGCCCTCTCGTTTTCCACACGGATACACTCCGCGAGATGGTCGATCGCGACCTGGCCCTGCGGGCTCGCAAGGTACTGGATGAGGTGCCCCGGCATATCCTCTCGCGCACGGCGGCCTTCCTGCTCCTGAAGGACTCGCGCTCGAGCTACGCCATCGAAGGCGAGAAACCGCCGCAGGATCGTATCCAGCGCTGGGGCCGGGCCATCGGGGAGGCCGGGCGACACCCGATCGATATCGAGGAGCTGCTTCGCCTCCAGTCCCTTGTCATCGGCGATGCCCGGTTCGTGAAACTCGGTCTACGCACTGAGGGCGGTTTCGTCGGCACTCGAGAGCATCCCGGCTTACGCCCGCTGCCCGAGCACATCAGCGCGCGGCCGGAGGACTTGCCCGATCTGGTCTCCGGCATGATCGCATTCGATCAAGAAGCGGCCAGCGCGCTTGACCCGGTGATTGCTGCGGCCGTGCTCGCCTTCGGCTTTATCTACGCGCATCCGTTTGAGGACGGCAATGGGCGGATCCATCGCTACCTGATCCACCATATGCTCGCCGAGCGCGGTTTCAATCCGCCGGGGGTGGTGTTTCCTGTTTCGGCCGTCATGCTCGAAGAGATCGACCGTTACCGGCACGTCCTGGAAGATTACTCTCGGCGCCTGCTCCCGGTGGTTGACTGGCGGCCGACGGACGGTGGCAACGTCGAGGTGCTCAACGATACCGCGGACTTTTACCGCTTCTTCGATGCAACCCCTCACGCAGAGTTTCTCTACCGCTGCGTGCATCGCACCATCGAGCGCGACCTGCCGGAAGAGGCGCGTTTCCTGCGCCGGTACGATTCCTTCTGCCGTCGCGCAGAACAGATCGTGGACATGCCGGATACGACGCTGGATCTGCTTTTCCGCTTTCTTCAGCAGAACGAGGGACAGCTCTCCAAACGAGCCCGCACCAGGGAGTTCGCGCAACTAACCGATGACGAGGCCGCCGCCGTGGAACGGATCTATCGCGACCTGTTCACGGCGCCCTAAATCCCGCTGGATCGAGACACGAGAGTAATCAGCCAGGAGGCCCACCCGGAGCCGCGGTGGTGGGCGGGCCAAACGCTGCTGAAGACGGGTCGCCCCCAGGCCGCCGAGGTCGGGAGGTCGGTCCGCGGTGGCGGCCGAAGATCGCGCCCCGCCTGTCGGCGGGGTCCCCTGCGCGCCTCGATCCGGCGAGGCCGCTCGCAATGCGCGGCTGCGCCGCGCTGACGCTCGCTGAGCAGCGCGAACCAGGAGAGGTTCGCGCTGCCCCCTCGCCGGCTCTGCGGTGCTCGGCGCGCTCTAAAGGCCGCCACCGCGGACCGACCTCCTGACCGGGTAGCGGCCGTAGCTCAACTGGCGGTCGCCAGCTCCTCCTCCGGCTCCTCCACCGGCGCCGACTCCGCCGACGAACCATTGCGGTAATGGACCAGCTTCCAGTACCCGAAGAAGTACGCCGGATGCACCCCGAGGCACTCAAAGCCCGGGCGCTGCGGCAGATCATCCAGCTCCATGTCCGTGCGGAACCCGAGCAGCTTCGACAACGGCCGAATCGTCTTCTCGAACCCACGAACCACCGGATGCTGCGAGGCGAAGTGATTGATGATGAAGATCTCGCCCCCGGGCCGGCAGACCCGACGGCACTCATCCACCAATCGATCCGGGTTCGGCACTACCGAGGCGACGTACATCGCCACCACCACATCGAACGAATCGTCCGGGAAATCCAGCGCCTCGGCATCCATCTCGTGGAGCGACTCCACGTGCTCCAGCCCCTGCTCTGCCACCCGGCGATGGGCGATATCGAGCATATCCGGGCTGACATCGACGCCGACGATGGAGACATCCCGCCGGTACTCCGGCAGCGAGATCCCCGTCCCGACCCCCACCTCGAGGATGCGCCGGTCCGGCTCGGCGTTGAGATACTGCATCGTGAACTTGCGCCCCGGCGCGAAGATGCGCCCGAAAAAGCCGTCGTAGTACCGCGCGTAGCGCCGGTACGCGTTGCGGATCGAAGAGAGATCCATGACTCCGCTCACCTCCAGGAAATCGGTTCGGGTATCGCCATCGCACCGGCTCAGGCCGTGGCGCGCAGCGCCTCCGCAAAGGTGTCCACCGCCCGGTCGACCTCCTCGCGGGTGACGATCAGCGGCGGCAGCCAGCGCACGATCTGCCCCTGCGGCCCGCAGCGGATCATCAGCACGTCACGCTCTTCCATGGCCTTGAGTACCCGCGCGGCGCGATCACCATCCGGGCGCCCCTGCTCGTCCACCAGCTCGGTGCCGTGCATCAGGCCCATGCCCTGGACGTGGGCGATGGCCGGCTCCTCGGCACACAGGGCGTCGAGCCGGCGGCGCAGATGCGCACCCTGCTCGCGGGCGTTCTCCACCAAGCCCTCTTCCTCGATGACCTCCAGCGTCGCCAGCGCTGCGGCGCAGGCGACCGCGTTGCCGCCGTAGGTGCCGCCCTGGGAGGCCGGCCAGCCGCGCTCCATGATCGCTTCCGGCGCGGCCACGGCCGAGAGCGGGAATCCACTGGCCAGCCCCTTGGCCGTGACCACCACGTCGGGCTCCACGTCGAAGTGGCTGTGGGCCCAGAAGGCCCCGCTGCGCCCGTAGCCGCTCTGCACCTCATCGGCGATGAGCAGCATACCGTGGCGATCGGCCCGCTCACGCAGCCCCTGCATGAAGGTCCGCCCGGCCGGGATGTAGCCGGCCTCGCCCTGGATGGGCTCGACGAAGAAGGCCGCCGACTCCGCCGGGCTCGACTGCGTGGCCAGGATGTGGTCGAGCTCACGCAGGCAGAACTCGGCGGTCTCCTCGTCGTCCCAGCCGTAGCGCCGGGCATTCGGGAACGGCGCGAACACGGTGCCGCCCATCATCGGCTGCACGCCGGCGCGCAGGCCCACGCTCGAGGAGGTCATCGAAAGCGAGCCCATGGTACGTCCATGGAAGCCGCCCTGGAAGACGATGATGTTGGGCCGGCCGGTGGCCTGGCGGGCCAGGCGCAGGGCGGTCTCGCACGCCTCGGTGCCAGCATTGGAGAAGAAGATACGGTCGATCGCGCCGGGCATGATCTCGCCCAGGCGCTCGGCAAGACGGACCATAGGCGGGTGGCGGACGATGGCGTACTGGCCGTGGACCAGGGTGGCGGCCTGGCGCTGGGCCGCTTCGACCACCTTGGGGTGGCAGTGTCCGGTGGCGGTGACGCCGATGCCCGAGGTGAAATCGAGGTAGCGGCGCCCGTCGGTGCCGATGATGTAGGCACCCTCGCCGCGTTCGGCGACAACCTCGCTGGACTGCTTGAGCAGCGGGGAGATAGCTCCGGTCTTGTGCGCGTCGCTCATGGTGCGTGTCCTCCGCTCGGCCGTTCCCGGCCGTTGACTGCAGGGCCGCCGCAGCGACGGCCCCCTGTGGACCAAATTAGTACGCCGCGGGCGGTTCCGCGCTGCGCCCCGGCAGCTGAAGCAGGTCGATATGCGCGCCCTCTTCGGGAGTCTCGACGCCGAAGTCGCGGCTGCGCAGGGCCTCGGCGAGGCTGTCCATGGCGCCGGACTCGCCGTGAACCAGGGCCACCCGCGGCCCATTGGCGAAGTGCTCGGCCCAGGCGATCAGCTCCGAGCGCCCGGCGTGGGCGGAAAGCCCGCCGACGGTGTGCACGGTGGCGCCGACGCGCACCGGTTCGCCCCACAAGGTCAACTCCCTGGCGCCGTCGACCAGCGCGCGCCCGGGCGTGCCCTGGGCCTGGAAGCCGACCATGATCACGTTGCAGTTGCGCCGCCACAGGTTGTGCTTGAAGTGGTGGCGGATGCGCCCGCCGTTGCACATCCCTGAGCCGGCGATGATCAGCGCCCCGGACTGGACCCGGTTGATGGCCATGGAGTCTTCGGCCTGCGGGGTCAGGCGCAGGTTGGGCAACTGGAAGCGGTGGTTCTCCGGCTCGGCGTAGAAGGCGGCGGTCTCGGCGTCGTAGAGCTCCGGGAAGCGGGCGTAGACCTTGGTGGCCTCGATGGCCATGGGGCTATCGAGGAAGACGCTCCAGTCGCCCAGTTCCCACTCCTCGTAGTGCCGGGCGAGGATGTAGAGCAGCTCCTGGGTGCGCCCGACGGCAAACGCCGGCACCAGGATGTTGCCGCGGGAGGCGCGGGCATTGCGGATGATCTCGCCGAGTTCGGCCCAGGTCTCCTCCCAGGAGCGGTGGTCCCGGTCGCCGTAGGTGCTCTCCATGACCAGCAGGTCGGCGTCGCCGACCTGTGCCGGGTCGCGGAGGATCGGCGCGCCGGCATGGCCGAGGTCGCCGGAGAAGACCACCTTGCGGCGCTCGCCGCCGGCCTCGAGCCACATCTCGACGATGGCCGAGCCGAGGATGTGCCCGGCATCGCGCAGGCGCACGGTGACGCCGGGCACCGGCTGCCACGGTTCGTCGTAGGCGTGGCCGACCAGGGCGTCGATGGCCTGCTCGGCATCCGCCACGGTGTAGGTGGGCTCCACCGGCTCGTCGTGGCGGCGGCGGCGTTTCTTGTTCTCGATGGCGGCGTCGCGCTCGGCGAGGAAGGCGGCGTCGCGCAGGAGGATGTCCACCAGCGCGGCCCCGGCGCTGTGGGTGTGGATTGGCCCCTGGTAGCCGGCGGCTCGTAGCAGCGGCAGGCGACCGCTGTGATCCAGATGGGCGTGGGTGAGGATCACGGCGTCGAGGCTGCCCGGATCGAAGGGGAACGGCGCTCGGTTGCGTGCCTCCTGCTTGCCCCCGCCCTGGATCAGGCCGCAGTCGATGAGCACGCGGTGGTCACCGACCTCGAGCAGCATGCAGGAACCGGTCACCTCGCGGGTGGCCCCGTGGAAGTGCAGTCGCATGGGCTCAGCCTCCGTCTACGCGGACGGCGCTCCGGCCATCCGGATGCGTTGCGCCACGGCGCGGCCGACGTCGGCGCAGCCGCGCCCGCTCATGCCGTGCTCGGCGATGTCGTCGGCCACGGCGCGGTGGAGCTGCACGGCGGCACGGGCAGCCTGCGGATCGACCTCACCCATCCATTCCAGCATAGCGGCGGCGGTCAGCAGCATGGCCGCCGGGTGGGCGCGGTCGCCACCGGCGATGTCCGGGGCGCTGCCGTGGGTGGGCTCAAAGAGCGGCGGCACGCTGCGGTCGGCGGGGTTGAGGTTGGCCGAGGGGGCAACGCCCATGCCGCCGGCGAGCACTGCGGCTAGGTCGGTGAGGATGTCGCCGTGGAGGTTGCTGGCCACGACCACGTCGAACTGCCACGGCTGGCTGACGAACTTCATGCAGCAGGCGTCGATGAGCTCGTGGTGGGTGGCGATCTCCGGGTAGTCGGCGGCGACCTCGGCGAAGACCTCGCTCCAGAGCTCGCCGGCGTATTGCACGGCGTTGCGTTTGGTGACCACGCAAACGGCGGCGTCCGCACCGCCGTCACCGGCCGCATAGCGCGGCGCGCGCAGCCCCTGACGGCGCTCCTCGGCCCGCCGGGTGGCCCGCTCGAAGGCGTGGCGGATGATGCGCTCGGTACCGGCGCGGGTGAAGACCTCGAGCTGGGTGGCGGTCTCGCGGGGGGTGCCGGCGGCCAGCCGGCCGCCCTGGTCGACGTATTCGCCTTCGCTGTTCTCGCGGATGACGAGCAGATCGGTGTGCAGGGCGCGCGGGTCGGACAGGGGCATGGGGGCGCCGGCCATGGGCACCGCCGGGCGCTCACAGGCCCAAAGATCGAGCCCCTTGCGCAGCTGCAGCAGCGGCGCCAGCGAGACGCCATCGGGCAGCAGGTAGCGCCCCGGATCGTCGGCAGGCCCGGGGTCCCCGAGGGCGCCGAGGAGCAATGCGTCGTAGCCGACCAGTTGCTCGCGCCAGTCGGCGGGCATCATCTCACCGTGAGCGCGGTGCCAGGCGTGGGCGGGCCAGCCCAGCTCGGTCAGCGCCAACCGGGGCCCGGGGAGGGCCTCCAGGGCGTGGCGGGTGGCGGCCATGACCTCCGGGCCAATCCCGTCGCCGGGCATCACGGCGACCTGCCAAGTCTCCTGGTTGCGTTCCATGGCGGCCCTCCCCGGGCGTTGCCGTCCGCTTCCGCTCAGGGCAGCAGATGCGCCACCGCGTCGCGCTCCTCGGCGAGCTCGGCGGCGGTCTCGTCCATGCGTGCGCGGCTGAACTCGTCCACGGACAGCCCCTGCACGATCTCGTAGTCCCCGCTCCGACAGGTCACCGGGAAGGAGTAGATGAGCCCGGGCTCGATGCCGTAACTGCCATCGGAGGGCACGGCCATGCTCGTCCACTCGCCCTCGGGCGTGCCCAGCGCCCACTCGCGCATGTGGTCGATGGCGGCACTGGCAGCGGAGGCGGCGCTGGAGGCCCCGCGAGCCTTGATGATCGCCGCGCCGCGCTGCTGCACGGTGGGGATGAACGTGTCCTTCACCCAGGCGTGATCAACCTGCTCGCCGGCCGGAGTCCCCTGGATGGTGCAGTGGCTGATATCCGGGTACTGCGTCGCCGAGTGGTTGCCCCACACGGCCAGGCCGTGGATCTCCGTGGAATGGCAGCCAACCTTGTTGGCGAGCTGCGCCAGCGCGCGGTTGTGGTCGAGGCGGGTCATGGCCGTGAAGTTGCGCGGGTCAAGATCCGGCGCGTTGCGCTGGGTGATCAGCGCGTTGGTGTTGGCCGGGTTGCCCACCGCGAGGACCTTCACGTCGCGCTTGGCCACGGCGTTCAGCGCCTGACCCTGGGCCGAGAAGATCGCCGCGTTGGCCTCGAGCAGATCCTTGCGCTCCATGCCGGGGCCGCGGGGCTTGGCGCCGACGAGCAGGACGTAGTCGGCCTCGCGAAAGGCCTCCTCGGCGCTGTCGGTGGCGACGATGCCGGCGACCAGCGGGAAGGCGCAGTCCTCGAGCTCCATCACGGTGCCCTGCAGCGCCTCTTGGGCCTGCGGGATCTCAAGCAGCTGGAGGATCACCGGCTGATCCTTGCCGAGCATCTCGCCGGCGGCGATGCGAAAGAGCAGGCTGTAGCCGATCTGGCCGGCCGCCCCGGTCACCGCGACTCGCACGGGTGTCTTCATGGCTCTCTCCTCGATCCGTTGTAATGCCCGCCGGGCCCTGCCTGCCGACCCGGGCCGGGGGGCCGATTGTAGCAGAGGCTAGCCGCGCGCCCGCCAGTCCAGCACCGCCCCGGGCCCCTGGGCCAGGCGCTGCGCCGCGGAGCCGCTGTTCACCGCCACTTCGACCAGGCCCAGCGCGTTGACGTACCAGAACGCCGTGCCTGCGGGGACGTCAGCGAACTTCGCCGCCCGCGCCAGGCGCTCGCCGCCGACAACGAGCTCCGCCTGGTCCGGCGCGGTCTCGCCACGCCGGCCACTGATCAGATTACCGAAGCCGTCGGTGTAGATCAGGGCGTCCCAGTCCCGCGGCCACCTGTGGCCGACCCAGGTCTCCACCGCCTCCGACCCACGCGGCGGCCGGTCCGTAACCGCCACCTCGGCGGCGGCATCGGCGAAAACGTCGCGGCCGTGGAACGTCGCCGGGGTGCCCGGCGGTGGCGGCGGCAGGCAGTACGCTTGGACATCCGCGAAGTCGCGCGCCGCGACAGCGAACAGCCCGTTGTCCGGACCGATCAGCCAGCGTCCGTCGGCGCGCAGGGCCAGCCCGCCGCGCTCCGTGCCGACACCGGGGTCGACCACGGCTAGCACCACCGCGTCCGGTGGCAGGTACTTGAGGTTGGCGGCAAGCAGGTAGGCGGCACAGTCCGGGCGGAAAGCCGGAGCGTCGTGCATCAGGTCAACGACCTCGGGGGCCGAGTCGAAGGCCTGGCGCAGCCGTGCATGGAGGTGGCCCACATAGGGCCCGAGGTGGGTGTAATCCGTGAACAGGAAGACGGCACCGGGGCGAGCACGCTGGTTCACCCCGGTGCGCAAGGCGTTACGCCTCGGCCGTTTCCTCGGCGTCCTCTTCCGACTCACGCCGGGCGGCGATCGCCTCTTCCCGGTCGACGAGTTGGACGAGGGCCATCGGCGCGCCGTCGCCCTTGCGGAAGCCACAGCGCAGGATGCGCATGTAGCCGCCCGGGCGCTCCTTGAAGTGCGGCCCCAGCTCCTCGAAGAGCTTGGTGACCATCTCCTTGTCGCGCAGCCGTGCAAAGGCCAGACGGCGGTTCGCCGTGGTGTCTTCCTTGGCCAGGGTGATCAGCGGCTCGGCGACACGCCGCAGCTCCTTCGCCTTGGGCACGGTGGTGCGGATCTCTTCCTCGCGGAAGAGCGCGGCGGCGAGGTTCTTGAACATCGCCTTGCGGTGCGAGTTGTCACGGTTGAGGTGACGTCCGGCTTTACGATGGCGCATGACGTTGATCCTTTGACAGTTTAGCCGGCGATACGGGCGCGGTCCCCGAGGGACGGCGGCGGCCAGTTATCGAGTTGCATGCCCAGCGACAGCCCGTGCTCGGCCAAGGTGTCCTTGATCTCGTTGAGCGACTTCTTGCCGAGGTTCGGCGTCTTGAGCAGCTCAACCTCGGTGCGCTGGACCAGGTCGCCGACGTAGTGGATGCTCTCCGCCTTGAGGCAGTTGGCCGAGCGGACGGTGAGCTCCAGGTCGTCGATCGGGCGCAGCAGGACGGGATCGATCTCCGGCTCCTCCTGCTCTTCGCCGGCCTCCAGCAGCCCGCCTTCGAGGTCGATGAAGACCGAAAGCTGATCACGCAGCAGGCTGGCGGCGAACTTGACCGCCTCCTCGGGCGTGACCACGCCGTTGGTCTCGACATCGAGGACCAGCTTGTCGAGGTCGGTACGCTGCTCGACACGCGCACTCTCGACCGCGTACGAGACGCGGCGCACCGGGCTGAAGCTCGCATCCAGGGCCAGGTGGCCGATGGTGCGGGTGTCCTCTTCTTCGCGCGCGGTGACCGGCAGGTAGCCACGCCCCCGCTCGATCTTCAGCGACGCCTTGAACGGCTGCTCGTGCGTGATCGTAGCGATGTGAAGATCCGGGTTCTTGATCTCCACGTCGTGGTCGGTGGCGATGTCCGCCGCCGTCACGGCGCCTGGCCCCTGCTTCTCGACGCTGAGCGTCACCGAGTCGCGCTCGTTGAGCCGCACGGCGAGATCCTTGAGGTTGAGCAGGATATCCACGGTGTCTTCGTGGATGCCCTCGACCGCCGTGTACTCGTGCTGGACGCCCTCGATCTCCACCTCGGTGACCGCGGTCCCGGGCATCGACGAGAGCAGCAGCCGCCGCAGGGCGTTGCCCAGCGTATGGCCAAAGCCCCGCTCCAGCGGCTCCAGGACGACCTTGGCACGGTTGTCCGAGAGCGGCTCGATCTCGACCGAGCGCGGCTTGAGAAAGTCCTTCAGGTACCCCTTCATGGACGACACCTTGCAGTTGCGGCTGTTACTTCGAGTACAGCTCGACGATCAGCGATTCGTTGATTTCCTGAGACAGATCGGCGCGGTCCGGGGCCTGCTTGAAGACGCCTTCCATCTTGGTGGCGTCGACGTCGACCCAGGGCGCCCAGCCGTTCTGCTGCGCCAGCTCGAGGGCGGCCTGAATGCGCAGCTGGCTCTTGGCCTTCTCCTTGACGGAGACGGTGTCGCCCGGCTTGACCTGGTACGACGGGATGTTAACCACCCGGCCGTTGACCAGGATGCCGCGGTGATTGACCAGCTGCCGCGCCTCCGCGCGGGTGCTGCCAAAACCCATCCGGTAGCAGACGTTGTCCAGGCGGCTCTCGAGCAGCTGCAGCAGCGCGGTGCCGGTGGCGTCCTTACGGCGGGCGGCTTCCTTGTAGTAGTTGCGGAACTGCCGCTCCATGATGCCGTACATGCGACGGACCTTCTGCTTCTCACGCAGCTGAAGGCCGTAGTCGGACATGCGGCCGCCGCGGCGCTGCCCGTGCTGCCCCGGGGGCTGCTCGAGCTTGCACTTGGTGTCGATGGACCGGACGCCGCTCTTCAGGAACAGGTCGGTTTTCTCGCGGCGCGCCAGTTTGCACTTGGGACCAATATACTTCGCCATGGCGAGCGCTTCCTCCTCAGACCCGCCGCTTCTTGGGCGGCCGGCAACCGTTGTGCGGGATGGGCGAGACGTCGGAAATGTTGGTGATCCGGTACCCGACCGCGTTGAGCGCACGCACGGCGGACTCGCGCCCGGGGCCAGGCCCCTTGACGCGAACCTCCAGGTTCTTGAGACCGTAATCCTGCGCGGCACGCGCGGCGGTCTCCGACGCCACCTGGGCAGCGAAGGGCGTGCTCTTGCGCGACCCCTTGAAGCCGCTGCCGCCGGCGCTCGCCCAGGACAACGCGTTGCCCTGCCGGTCGGTGATGGTGATCAGCGTGTTGTTGAAGGTCGCGTTGATGTGCGCGACACCATCACTGACTGTGCGCTTGACTTTCTTCTTGCCGCCACCGCGGCTGGATGCCTTCGCCATAGGTCTCTGTTCCCGTGTTCGCTCCGAACGCGGTGCCGATCCGGCCCACGCGTTGAATGTTGCCTACCCGATCAGCGGCTGGCGGGGCCCCGACGCGGACCCTTGCGCGTACGCGCGTTGGTCTGCGTCTGCTGCCCACGCACCGGCAGGCCGCGGCGGTGCCGCATGCCCCGGTAGCAGCCGAGGTCCATCAGGCGCTTGATGTCCATCGCCACCGAGCGGCGCAGATCGCCCTCGATAACGTAGTTGCCGACTTCCTGCCGCAGCGCCTCGACCTCGGCGTCATTGAGATCGCGGACGCGCCGGTCATGCGGCACGCCGGCCGCTTCACAGATGCTCAGGGCACGCGTGCGGCCGATCCCGTAGATCGAGGTCAGCGCGACCCACGCGTGCTTGTGTGTCGGTATGTTGATTCCTGCGATTCGGGCCATGGGGCCAACTCTCCCGTGATTCGCGCTTGTTGGGTGCCGGGTCGATCCGCCGGTGCTCGCCGGTCCGGATTCAGCCCTGGCGTTGCTTGTGCCGCGCCTCCGTGCAGATGACCCGCACGGTCCCGCGCCGCTTCACGATCTTGCAGTTGCGGCAAATCCGCTTGACCGATGCCCTGACTTTCATGGTCGTCTCTCCAATACTCCGAGCGCGGCCGCTCACGGGCGACCCAAAGGCGCGAAAGGATACCAGTCCGCGCGCCCGGATGCCACCCCGCAGCCAGTTTTATCGATTCAGCGCAGCATCCCGCCGCCAGGCCGGGTGTGCCCCTTGAGGTTGGCCTTCTTCATCAGCGGCTCGTACTGGTGCGAGACCAGGTGCGACTGCAGCTGCGCCATGAAGTCCATGACCACGATGACGCTGATCAGCAGCGAGGTGCCGCCGAAGTAGAACGGCACGTTCCAGTACAGGATCAGGAACTCCGGCATCAGGCAGACGGCGGTGATGTAGAGCGCACCGACGAAAGTGAGCCGGCTCTGCACCTGATCGATGTACCGGGAGGTCTGCTCGCCGGGACGGATCCCGGGGATGAACGCCCCCGACTTCTTCAGGTTGTCGGCGGTGTCCCGCGAGTTGAACACCAGCGCCGTGTAGAAGAAGCAGAAGAAGATGATCGCCGCGGCGTAAAGCGCCACATAGATCGGCTGCCCCGGCGAGAGCGTCGCGGCGATGTCTCCGATAAAGCCCAGCCCCTCGGCATCGCCGAACCACTGCCCGACCGTGGCCGGGAAGAGAATGATGCTCGAGGCGAAGATCGGCGGGATCACGCCCGCCATGTTCAGCTTCAGCGGCAGGTGGCTCTGCTGCGCGGCGTACATCTTGCGCCCTTGCTGGCGCTTGGCGTACTGCACGGTGATCCGCCGCTGCCCCCGCTCGATGAAGACAATGAACGCGGTCACCGCCGCGGCCATGATCAGCAGCAGCAGGATCGTCGCGGTACCCAGCTCGCCGGTACGCTGCAGTTCGAGCGTGCCACCCAGCGCGCCGGGCAGGCCGGCGACGATGCCGGCGAAGATGATGATCGAGATACCGTTGCCGATGCCCCGCTCGGTGATCTGCTCACCAAGCCACATCAAGAAGATCACGCCGGTGGCCAGGGTCACCGTGGAGATAAATACAAACGCCGGCCCGGGCATGGCGGCCACACCCTGCCCCTGCAGCGCGATACTGATGCCGATGCCCTGGAAGGTGGCCAGCCCGAGCGTGCCGTAGCGCGTGTACTGCGTGATCTTGCGCCGGCCGGCCTCCCCCTCCTTCTTCAGCCGCTCGAGCGACGGCACCACCGCCGTGAGCAGCTGCATGATGATCGCCGCCGAGATATAGGGCATGACGCCGAGGGCGAAGATGGAGAGTCGCTCCAACGCCCCGCCGGCGAACATGTTGAACATCTCCAGGATGGTGCCGCGCTGCTGCTCGACCATCTGCTCGAGCGCCGCCGGATCGATACCCGGGATCGTGATGTGGGTACCGATGCGGTAGATGATCAGCGCGAGCAGTACGAAAAGCAGACGCTGACGAACCTCGGTGAGACGTCCCATCCCACCGAGGGCCCCTGCGGCACCACCTGGACGTCCCAACTTAACCCTCCTCGACGACTTGGCCGCCGGCCGCCTCGATCGCCTTGCGGGCGCCCTGGGTCACCTTGACGCCACGCACGGTCACTGCGCGGTCGATGGTGCCCGAGGCGATAACCTTGACGTAGCGCATGTTCTTGCGCACGACGCCGGCCTTGTGCAGCGCCGAAAGGTCCACCGTATCACCGTCGACGCGGGCGATCTCGTGGAGGCGAACCTCCGCGGTACGCAGGCTTTTCTGCGAGGAGAAGCCGTACTTCGGCACCCGGCGCTGCAGCGGCATCTGGCCGCCTTCGAAGCCGACCTTGTGGAAGCCGCCACTGCGGCTGTGCTGACCCTTGTGACCGCGACCGGCCGTCTTGCCCAGGCCGCTGCCCGCACCGCGTCCGGCGCGCTTGGCCTCCGGCCGGCTGCCCGGGCTCGGCGACAGTTGATTGAGCCGCATTTACGCCTCCTGAACTTCCAGCATATAGGACACCTTCCGGATCATTCCGCGATTCTCCGGGGTGTCGTCGACCAGGACGGTCTGGTGCATCCGGCGCAGGCCGAGGCCGCGCACGCACTGGCGGTGCTTCTGCAGCCGGCCGTGGACGCTGCGCCGCAGCGTTACCTGGAGCTTCTTCTGGTTAGCCATGATCAGCCCGTAATCTCTTCGACACTCTTGCCCCGCCGGGCAGCGACTGCCTCGGGGGAGTCCATCGAGGCCAGCCCGTCGACCGTGGCGCGCACCACGTTGATCGGGTTGCGCGAGCCGACCGACTTGGCCAGCACGTCCTGCACGCCGAGCACCTCGAAGACCGCGCGCATGGCGCCGCCGGCGATAATGCCGGTACCCGGCGAGGCCGGCTTCATGAAGACCTTGCTCGACCCGTGGAAGTGGGTCACCGGGTAGCGCAGGGTCGGGCCATCCAGCGGCACGGTGCGCATCCCGCCGCGCGCCCGCTCCATTGCCTTCTGGATCGCTGCGGGGACCTCGCGGGCTTTGCCGTAACCGAACCCGACTCGCCCCTCGCCGTCACCGACCACGGTCAGCGCCGTGAAGCCGAACTGGCGGCCGCCCTGGACCACCTTCGCCACGCGGTTGATCGTGATCAGCTTTTCGCGGAGCCCGTCCGCGCCGGTTTGTTCACCGTTCGCCATAGCTTCTTAGCCCCTAGCCTAAAACTTCAGTCCGGCTTCACGCGCGGCCTCGGCCAGCGCCTGCACGCGGCCGTGGTACTGGTAGCCGGCACGATCGAATGCCACCTGCTCGACGCCGGCCGCCTTGGCGCGCTCGGCGATCAGCCGGCCCACCTCTTGGGCGGCGCTCACGTTGCCGGTCCCCTCGCTGCGCTGACGCAGGGAGGGCTCCACCGTGGAAGCAGCCGCCAGGGTCTTCGCGCCGTCCGGCTGCTGCACCTGTGCGTAGATATGGCGCGGCGTGCGGTGGACCGAGAGCCGGTAGGCACCGGCGTCGCGGATGCGCCCGCGGCTCTTGCGCGCGCGCCGCATGCGTGCTGTGTTCTTGTCCATCTTCGTCCCCACCGCCTACTTCTTCTTGGCTTCTTTGAGGACCACCCGCTCGTCGGCGTAGCGTACACCCTTGCCCTTGTAGGGCTCCGGCGGGCGATAGCCTCGGATCTGGGCGGCCACTTGGCCAACCTGCTGCTTGTCGGCGCCCTTGACCACGACCTCCGTCTGCGAGGGGCACTCGATCGTTACGCCCTCGGGGATCTCGTGGTACACCGGGTGCGAGAACCCGAGCGTGAGGTGCAGGGTGTTGCCCTGGACCTGCGCCCGGTACCCGACGCCCTTGAGTTCGAGGCGACGCTCGAATCCCTCGCTGACGCCGATCACCATGTTGCTCACCAGGGCCCGCGTCGTACCGGTCAGCGCCACCGCGCGGGTGCTCTGCTGCCGGGGCTCGAAGGTGAGCGTGCCGTCCTCCTGATTCAGAGAAACCAGGCGGTGGCAGCGCCACGCCATCTGGCCCTTGGGGCCCTTGACCTGAATGTCGTTACCCTGGAGCGTCACCTCCACGCCGGAGGGGACCTCCACGGGTGCCTTTGCGACTCTCGACATGATTGCCCGTCCTGTCTAGAAGACCCAGCAGAGTACCTCGCCGCCGTGCCCCTGCGCGCGGGCCTGACCATCGCTCATCACGCCCTTGGACGTGGAGATAATGGCGGTGCCCAGCCCGTTGCGCACGCGCGGCAGCTCGTCACGACCGCGGTAGACCCGCAGACCCGGCCGGCTGTAACGCTGGATTTCGCGGATTGCCGGCTGACCCTCGTGGTACCGGAGCGTGACCTCCAGGACCGGCTTTTTCTCTTCCCCGACCTCGCGGTAACCCTCGATGTAGCCCTCCTCTTGGAGGACGGCGGCAATCGCCCGCTTGAGCTTCGAGGACGGCATACGCACGTCCGCCTTCTCGGCGTGGTGCGCGTTCCGTACCCGGGTCAGCATGTCGGCAATGGGATCGGTCATGCTCATCGTCTATCCCCTTACCAGCTCGAGAGGGTCAGGCCCGGGATCTCGCCGTTCATGGCCGCCCGACGCAGCTCATTGCGGGCCAGCCCGAACTTGCGGTAATACCCCCGCGGCCGGCCCGACTTGGCGCAGCGGTTACGCTGGCGCACGGGGCTGGCGTTGCGCGGGATCTGCTGTAGCTTGAGCTGCGCTTCGAAGCGCTCCTCGACGCTCGACTCAGGGCTGTCGATGATCGCCTTGAGCCGCTCGCGCTTGGCAGCGTACTTCTGTGCCAGCTTGCGGCGCTTTCGGTCGCGCTCAACCATGGAGTTCTTGGCCATCTGCGCTGCTCCTCTGGACGTTAGGTCCGGAAGGGGAAGCCGAACCCTTCGAGCAGGGCCTTCCCTTCCGCGTCGGTGCGAGCGGTGGTGGACACCGTGATGTCCATGCCGCGCACCCGATCGATTTCGTCGTAGTCGATCTCCGGGAAGATCAGCTGCTCCCGGATACCGAGGTTGTAGTTACCGCGCCCGTCAAACGACCGCGGCGAGAACCCACGGAAGTCGCGGACCCGCGGGGCCGCCACGTGGATGAACCGCTCGAGGAACTCGTACATCCGCTCGCGGCGCAGCGTGACCTTGCAGCCGATCGGCCAGCCCTCACGGATCTTGAAGCCCGCCACGGACTTGCGCGCCCGCGTGACGATCGGCTTCTGCCCGCTGATCTTGGCCAGGTCCTCCTGCGCGGCCTCCAGGATCTTCTTGTCCTTGGTGGCCTCACCCAGCCCCATGTTGATCACGATCTTCTGCAGCTGGGGCACCTGCATCACGTTCTGGTACCCGAATCGCTCCTGCAGGGCCGGAGTGACCTCTTCCTGATAAAGCTTTCGCAACGTCGCCATTCCAGCCCCCTCAGGCGTCAATCAGCTGCTGGTTGGACTTGAAATAACGCACCTTGCGATCCCCCTCCCAGCGGACGCCGACGCGATCGGCCTGCTCCGTCTCGGGGTTGTAGATCGCCACATTCGAGATGTGGATCGGTGCCTCTTTCTCGATAATCCCGCCGGTGGTGCCCTGCATCGGGTTCCCGCGCGTGTGCCGCTTGACCATGTTGACGTTCTCGACGACAACGCGGTCCTTGTCGGGGATCACCCGGGACACCCGGCCACGACGCCCCTTGTCTTTTCCGGCGATGACGATGACCTCGTCGCCCGTACGAATCTTGCGCATGATGACCTCGCCTACAGTACTTCGGGCGCCAGGGAAATGATCCGCATGAAGCGCTCGTTGCGCAGCTCACGGGTCACCGGGCCAAAGACACGCGTGCCGATCGGCTGCAGATTGTTGTTCAGCAGCACCGCCGCGTTGCCGTCAAAACGGATCTTCGACCCGTCGGCCCGGCGCACGCCTCGCTTGCTGCGGACGACTACAGCGTTGTAGACCTCGCCCTTTTTGACGCGCCCCCGCGGGATCGCGTCCTTGACGCTGACCTTGACGATATCACCAATCCCCGCATAGCGGCGCTTGGAGCCGCCCAGCACCTTGATGCACTGCACCTGCCGGGCGCCGCTGTTGTCCGCCGCTTTGAGGAGGCTTTCCATCTGGATCATGACGCTTCACCCGCTCTTGTTCTTGCTCGCCCCCTTGCGGGGCACTTCCGCGCGCTTAGCTCGCGGCCCGCTCCAGCACCTTCACCAGCCGCCAGGTCTTGTTCTTCGACAGCGGACGGCACTCCTGGATGGAGACCCAGTCGCCTTCGCGCCCCTCGTTTTGCTCATCGTGGGCGTGGAGCTTGGTCGACCGCCGGATGAACTTGCCGTACAGCGGGTGCTTCACGCGGCGCTCGACCAGCACGGTGAGGGTCTTGTCCATCTTGTTGCTGACCACGCGCCCGTTCACGGTGCGGGTGTTTTTCTCTTCACTCATGCCTGCCGCTCCGCACGCTTACGCTCGTTGAGCACGGTCTTGATGCGCGCGACGTCGCGGCGCACCTTGCCGAGCTGATCGGTCCGGGCCAGCTGACCGCTGGCCTTCTGCATCCGCAGATTGAACTGTTCCTTGCGGCGCTCGAGCAGCTCGTTCTCGAGTTCCTCGGTTTTCTTTTCGCGCAGCTCGCTCGCCTTCATCACATCACCGTCCGGTTCACGAAGGTGGTCTTCACCGGCAGCTTCGCCGCCGCGCGCCGGAAGGCCTCGCGGGCGACTTCCTCGGACACGCCCTCGATCTCATAGAGGACGCGACCGGGCGCGATCGGCTCGCACCAGTGATCCACGTTGCCCTTGCCCTTGCCCATCCGGACCTCGAGCGGCTTTTCAGTGACCGGCTTATCCGGGAAGACCCGGATCCAGATCTTGCCGCCGCGGCGGATGTAGCGGTTGATCGCACGCCGCGCGGCCTCGATCTGCCGCGAGGTGATGGGTCCGCGAGTGGTTGCCTTGAGGCCGAACTCGCCGAAGCTCACGCGATCACCGCGGGTCGCGAGGCCCGAGCAGCGGCCCTTTTGCTTCTTGCGGTACTTGGTCCGTTTCGGCTGTAACATCGCTTACGCGCTCCCGTCCGCTCAGCCCTGGGCAGCCGCGGCGCGCTTGACGCGCTCGGCAGGGGCCCCTTCGTTGTCGGTGTCGATGATCTCGCCCTTGAAGATCCAGACCTTCACACCGATGACGCCGTACGTGGTCATCGCCTCGGCAAAGCCGTAGTCGATGTCCGCACGGAGGGTGTGCAGCGGCACACGGCCCTCGCGATACCACTCGGTCCGGGCGATCTCGGAGCCGTTCAGCCGCCCCGAAACCTGCACCTTGATCCCCTGGGCGCCGACGCGCTGGGCGTTGCCGACAGCCCGCTTGAGGGCCCGCCGGAACATGACGCGGCGCTCCAGCTGCCCGGCGATGCCCTCGGCCACCAGGTTGGCGTCGGCCTCCGGCTTGCGGATCTCCTCGATATTGATGTGCACCGGCACGCCCATCCGGGCCGCCACCTCACCGCGAAGCCGATCGATGTCCTCACCCTTCTTGCCGATCACGATGCCCGGGCGGGCGGTATGGATCGTAACCAGGGCGTTCTTCGCCGGGCGCTCGATCTGGATGCGACTCACGGAGGCGTTCTTCAGGCGCTCACGAATGAACTCCCGCACCTCCAGGTCGGTGTTGAGGTACTTGCCGAAGTTCGCGCTATCGGCGTACCACATGGAACGCCAGTCTTCGGTGACGCCCAGCCTAAACCCCGTGGGATGGGTCTTGTTTCCCATGCCGGCCTCTCTCGCTTGATCCGCTTCAGTCCTCGGCGACCGCCACGGTAATGTGGCTGGTCCGCTTGAGGATTCGGTTGGCACGCCCTTTGGCGCGCGGCTGAATTCGCTTCATCGTCGGGCCCTCATCGACCATGATCCGCGCTACGCGCAGCTCGTCGATGTCGGCACCATCATTGTGCTCTGCGTTCGCAACCGCCGACTCGAGCACCTTACGCACGATCTCCGCGGCCTTGCGCGGGCTGTACTCGAGGGTCCGCAGCGCGTCGTCCACCGGCAGCCCGCGAATCTGATCGGCAACAAGCCGGGCCTTTTGCGGCGAGACACGCGAGAAACGCAGTTTTGCTTGGGTCTCCATGGCGCGCTCCCGTTATCGCTTCGACTTCTTGTCCGCGGCGTGGCCGCGGAAGGTACGCGTCGCCGCAAACTCGCCCAGCTTGTGGCCAACCATGTTCTCGTTGATCAGCACGGGAACATGCTGGCGCCCGTTGTGGATGGCGATGGTGAGCCCGACCATATCCGGCATCACCACCGAGCGACGCGACCAGGTCTTGATCGGCCGCTTGCTGTTGTTGGCATTCGCCTCTTCCACCTTCTTCAGCAGGTGGTGGTCGATGAACGGCCCTTTCTTGGTCGAGCGTGGCACGATTCTTTACCCCTCAACGCTTCCGTCGGCGCACGATGTACTTATCGGTGCGCTTGTTCTTGCGGGTCTTATGCCCCTTGGTGGGCATACCCCACGGCGAGACCGGGTGACGCCCGCCTGCGGTGCGGCCCTCGCCGCCGCCGTGCGGGTGATCAACCGGGTTCATGGCGACACCACGGACGGTCGGACGCACGCCCAGGTGGCGCTTGGCGCCCGCCTTGCCGAGGTTGCGCAGGCTGTGCTCGGCGTTGCCAACCTCGCCCACCGTCGCCATGCAGTCGGCGGGAACGCGGCGCATCTCGCCTGAGCGAAGGCGCAGGGTCGCCATACCGCTTTCGCGGGCGACGATCTGCACGCTGGCACCGGCTGAGCGGGCGAGCTGCGCCCCCTTACCGGGCTTGAGCTCGACGCAGTGCACCTGCGTACCGACCGGGATGTTGCGCAGCGGCAGGGCGTTGCCCGGCTTGATGGCGGCATCGCGCCCGCTCTGGATCGGCGAGCCAGGTTCAACGCCACGAGGCGCGATAATATACCTTCTCTCGCCGTCTTGATAAAGGACCAGAGCGATATTCGCGGAACGATTCGGGTCGTACTCGAGTCGTTCGACCTTGCCCGGCACCCCGGTTTTGTTCCGCTTGAAGTCAATCAGGCGGTAGCGCTGCTTGTGACCACCGCCACGATGGCGCGTGGTGATGCGGCCGTCGCTGTTGCGCCCGCCGGACTTGGTCTTTTGCACCACCAGGGGCTCATAAGGCCCACCCTGGTGCAGCCGGGCGTCTTTCGTCTTGACGACGAAGCGCCGGCCCGGAGACGTCGGCTTGCTCTTGACTAGTGCCATGACTGGCTCTCCTTACTCCCCACCGAGGAAGTCGATGTCCTGTCCCTCGGCGAGGGTGACGTATGCCTTCTTCCAATCCCGGCGGCGGCCACGGATCATGCCGAAGCGCTTGCGCTTGCCCTTGGCGTTGACCGTGCGCACGCCGGTGACTTGCACATCGAACAGCTTTTCGACGGCGGCCTTGATTTCCTTCTTGTTGGCGTCGGGCGCCACCTGGAAGACCACCTGGCCGGCGCCGTCGGCGATGACCGTGCTCTTCTCGGAGATGTGCGGGCCACGAAGCACGGTATAGAGTCTTTCCTGGTTCATGACAGCCACTCCTCGACACGGCGGATGGCGGACTCGGTGATCACCACCCGCTCGGCGCCGACCAAGCTCGCCGGATCGACGCCGGCGGCGTCAACCACGCCCAGGCGCGGCAGGTTACGGGCGGCAAGTTCGAGGTTGGTGTCGATCTCGTCGACCACGATCAACCCCTCGCTCACGCCGAGCCCGTCCAGGCGCGCCTTGAGCGCCTGGGTCTTGGGCGCGTCGACCGTCAGCTGCTGGACGACCACCAGGCGGTCCTGGCGGGCCAGCTCGGACAGGATCGAGCGCATGGCGCCGCGGTACATCTTGCGGTTGACCTTCTGCGAGAAGTCCCGCGGTTTAGCCGCGAAGGTCTGGCCGCCGCCGCGCCACAGCGGGCTGCGGATGGTGCCGGCACGCGCGTTGCCCGTGCCTTTCTGACGCCAGGGCTTCTTGCCACCGCCGGCGACCTCGCTGCGCGTCTTCTGTGCCTTGGTCCCGGCACGCGCCCCGGCGAGGTGGGCGGTAACCACCTGGTGGACGAGCGATTCGCGGAACGGCGCGTCGAAGGTCTGATCCGAGACCTCGAGCTGGCCTGCCGCTTCGCCCTTTTCGTTACTGAGCTTGAGCTCCATGGCTCCCCCTGTCACCTCTTACGCCTTGCTCGCCGGACGGACGATCAGGTCGCTGCCGACGGCCCCGGGGACAGCACCCCGGATGAGCAGCAGGTTGCGCTCGCTATCCACGCGCACGACCTCCAGGTTCTGGACGGTGGCGCGCCGATTGCCCATCTGCCCGGCCATCTTCTTGCCCTTGAACACGCGCCCGGGGCTCTGGCACTGGCCGATGGAGCCCGGGACCCGGTGCGACTTCGAGTTGCCGTGGGTGTTGCGCTGGGCCCGGAAGTTATGTCGACGCACCGTACCCGCGAAGCCCCGGCCCTTGCTGGTGCCAGTGACGTCGACCTTCTGGCCGGCCTCGAAGCTGCCCACTTCGATGGAGGCACCGGCCTCCGGCAGCTCCTCGTCCGTGGCGCGCTGGCCCTTGTCCAGCCGGAACTCCCACACGCCGCGGCCGGCCTCGACCCCGGCGCGGGCGAAATGCCCCGCCTCGGGCTTGCGCACGCGCTGCGGCTTGCGCCGGCCGGCGGTCACCTGCACGGCGCGGTAGCCGTCACTCTCCTCGGTCTTCACCTGGGTGACGCGATTCGGGTCCGCCTCGACGACGGTCACCGGGATCGAGCCCCCTTCTTCGGTAAAAACACGCGTCATGCCGCGCTTGCGACCGACGATTCCAATTGCCATCGTCCGCGTCTCCTCAAAATCTCTCTGCCCGGATCTAGCTCACCGGGAACGAATAGACTCCGGCGGGCGCACGGCGCGCAGCCCCTGCGGGGCGGCCCGCCGCTTGCCGGCCGGAGCGCCGGTCACCGCCGGTCGTTGTCGATACGGCGGCTCGACGTGTCAGTAGAGCTTGATCTGAACGTCGACACCGGCGGCCAGGTCGAGCTTCATCAGCGCGTCGACCGTCTTGTCCGTCGGGTCGATGATGTCCATCAGCCGCTTGTGGGTGCGGATCTCGTACTGGTCCCGCGCGTCCTTATTGACGTGCGGCGAGGTCAGCACGGTAAACCGCTCCTTCTTGACCGGAAGCGGGATGGGGCCACAGACGTGGGCCCCGGTCCGCTTCGCGGTATCCACGATTTCCCGGGCGGACTGATCGATCAGACGGTGATCGAACGCCTTCAGCCGGATCCGGATACGCTGGTTCTGTGTTGCCGCTGCGGTCGCCATGGCTACTTTACTCGATGATCTTGGAGACGACGCCGGCGCCGACGGTGCGGCCGCCCTCGCGGATCGCGAAGCGCAGGCCGTCCTCCATGGCGATCGGGGCGATCAGCTGAACCGTCATCTTGACGTTATCGCCCGGCATCACCATCTCGGTGCCCTCCGGCAGCGTCACCGTACCCGTGACGTCCGTCGTCCGGAAGTAGAACTGCGGACGGTAGCCGTTGAAAAACGGCGTGTGCCGGCCACCCTCGTCCTTGCTCAGGACGTACACCTCGGCCTCGAAGTGCGTGTGCGGCGTGATCGACTTCGGCTTGCACAGCACCTGGCCACGCTCGACGTCGTCGCGCTTGATCCCGCGCAGCAGCGCACCGATGTTGTCACCCGCCTCGCCCTGGTCGAGCAGCTTGCGGAACATCTCGACGCCGGTGCAGGTCGTCTTGCGCGTCTCGGTGATGCCGACGATCTCGACCTCTTCACCGACCTTGATCACACCGCGCTCGACCCGGCCGGTGACCACCGTGCCGCGACCCGAGATGGAGAAGACGTCCTCGATCGGCATCAGGAAGTCGCCGTCAACCGGACGCTCCGGCTGCGGGATGTGCTCGTCCATGGCCTCGACGAGCTTGATGATCGCCGGACGCCCCATCTCCGAGTCGTCGCCCTCGAGCGCCTTCAGCGCCGAGCCGGTGACCACCGGGATGTTGTCACCGTCGAAGTCGTAGTCGCTCAGCAGCTCGCGGACCTCCATCTCGACGAGCTCGAGCAGCTCGGCGTCGTCGACCATGTCGGCCTTGTTCAGGAAGACCACGATCGCCGGGACACCGACCTGACGGGCGAGCAGGATGTGCTCACGCGTCTGCGGCATCGGGCCGTCGGCGGCGGAGACCACCAGGATCGAGCCGTCCATCTGCGCCGCGCCGGTGATCATGTTCTTCACGTAGTCGGCGTGACCCGGGCAGTCGACGTGGGCGTAGTGGCGGCTCTCCGACTCGTACTCCACGTGCGCGGTGGCGATCGTGATGCCGCGGGCACGCTCCTCCGGCGCGTTGTCGATCTGATCGAACGCGCGGGCGTCGCCGCCGTGAGCTTCCGCCAGGACCTTGGTCAGGGCCGCAGTCAGCGTCGTCTTGCCATGGTCCACGTGACCGATGGTGCCGACGTTGATGTGCGGCTTCTTACGCTCAAACTTTTCCTTGGACACGCCACACCTCGTTTATCTTGTACGGTCTCTCGTCTGAAACTGAACGGCGACGTACGCTTACGACGCCTTCTTGATCACTTCATCGGCGATGCTCGCCGGCGCCTCGTGATACTCCTCGAACTCCATCACGTAGGAGGCACGCCCCTGGGTGTTGGAGCGCAGGTCCGTCGCGTAGCCGAACATCTCCTTCAGCGGCACCTGGGCACGGATCTGCTTGCCGTTGGGGATGTCCTCCATCTTCTGCACGGTGCCACGCCGACGGTTGAGGTCACCGACCACGTCGCCCATGTACTCCTCCGGCGTGACCACCTCGACCTTCATCACGGGCTCGAGCAGAACCGGATCCGCCTTCATGAACCCTTCGCGGAAGGCCATGGAGCCGGCGATCTTGAACGCCATCTCCGAGGAGTCGACATCGTGGTAGGAGCCGTCGTAGAGCTCCACGGCCACGTCGACCACCGGGTAGCCGGCGAGCACGCCCTCTTCCATGACCTCGCGACAGCCGTGGTCGACCGACGGCACGTACTCCTTGGGCACCACGCCGCCGACGATCTTGCTCTCGAAGTTGTAGCCGTCGCCACGCTCCTGCGGCTTCATGCGGATGTGCACGTGACCGTACTGGCCGCGGCCACCGGACTGGCGCACGAACTTGCCTTCCTGCTCGACCTGCTTACGGATGGTCTCGCGGTAGGCGACCTGCGGCGCGCCGACGTTGGCCTCGACCTTGAACTCCCGCTTGAGGCGGTCGACGATGATATCCAGGTGCAGCTCACCCATGCCGGAGATGATGGTCTGCCCGGACTCCTCGTCGGTGCGCACGCGGAAGGACGGATCCTCCTGCGCCAGCCGGCCGAGGGCCTGGCCCATCTTCTCTTGGTCGCTGCGCGTCTTCGGCTCGACGGCAACGGCGATCACCGGCTCGGGGAACTCCATGCGCTCGAGCGTGACCTTGTTGCTCGGATCGCACAGGGTGTCACCGGTGGTGACATCCTTCAGGCCGACAGCGGCGGCGATGTCGCCGGCGCGGACCTCCTTGATCTCCTCGCGCTGGTTGGAGTGCATCTGCAGCAGACGGCCGATGCGCTCCTTCTTGCCCTTGACCGGGTTGAAGACCGCGTCGCCGGAGCTTAGCACGCCGGAGTAGACGCGGAAGAACGTGAGGTTGCCGACGTACGGATCGTTGGCGATCTTGAACGCCAGCGCCGCGAAGGGCTGGTCGTCGCTGGACTCGCGGGTGACCACGGTCTCTTCGTCATCGAGCACACCCTCGATGGCCGGGACCTCGTTGGGCGCCGGCAGGAATTCGATGACGGCGTCGAGCAGCGTCTGAACGCCCTTGTTCTTGAACGCCGAGCCGCACATGCACAGCACGATCTCGGTGTTCAGGGTGCGCTGGCGCAAGCCACGCTTGATGTCGTCGTGGGACAGTTCCCCTTCGTTGAGGTACTTGTCCATCAGCTCTTCGTCCGCCTCGGCGGCGGCCTCGACCATCTCCTCGCGGGCGGCCTCGGCGTCGGCCCTGAGCTCTTCCGGGATCTCCCGCTCGGAGTAGGTCATGCCCTGCTCGTCGCGGTCCCAGTAGATGGCGGACATGCGCAGCAGGTCGATGATGCCCTCGAACTGGTCCTCGGCGCCGATGGGCAGCTGGATCGGCACCGCCTGGGAACCGAGCCGCTCGCGGATCTGGCTGACCACACGCGAGAAGTCGGCGCCAGCGCGGTCCATCTTGTTGACGAACGCCATGCGCGGCACGCCGTACTTGTTGGCCTGGCGCCAGACCGTCTCGGACTGCGGCTCCACGCCACCGACGGCACAGAACACGGCGACGGCGCCGTCGAGCACCCGCAGCGAGCGCTCCACCTCGATGGTGAAGTCGACGTGACCCGGGGTGTCGATGATGTTGATCCGGGTCTCGGGGTACTGCTGGTCCATGCCGCGCCAGAAGCAGGTGGTCGCGGCGGACGTAATGGTGATGCCACGCTCCTGTTCCTGGGACATCCAGTCCATGGTCGCCGCACCGTCATGGGTCTCACCCATCTTGTGCGAGACACCGGTGTAAAACAGGATGCGCTCGGTGGTGGTGGTCTTGCCGGCATCGATGTGAGCGGCGATGCCGATGTTCCGATAGCGCTCGATGGGTGTCTTGCGTGCCACGGTGGAATACCCCGTTTTGAAGCGTGTTTCTGCGTTTACCAGCGGTAGTGCGAGAAGGCCTTGTTGGCCTCGGCCATGCGGTGCGTGTCTTCACGCTTTTTCACGGCCGTCCCGCGACTCTCCGCCGCCTCAAGCATCTCGTTGGCCATGCGCGCGGCCATGGTCTTCTCGCCGCGCTTGCGGGCCGCCTCGAGCAGCCAGCGCATGGCGAGGGTCTGGCGCCGCTCGGGGCGGACCTCGACCGGGACCTGATACGTAGCGCCACCGACGCGCCGGGACTTGACCTCGACCCGCGGCTTGACGTTCTCGAGCGCGGTCTCCATGACCTCGATCGGATCGTCGTGCTTGGCGCCGATGCGCTCCAGGGCCCCGTAGAGGATTCGCTCGGCCACCGAGCGCTTGCCGTCGCTCATGACCATGTTGACGAATTTGGTCAGGACCTCACTCCCGTACTTGGGATCGGGCAGGACCTTGCGCTTGGGTACTTCTCGTCTCCTAGGCATGACTGAGTCCCGTTACTTCTTCTTCGGGCGCTTGGCGCCGTACTTGGAACGACCCTGCCGGCGCTTGTCGACACCCGCCGTATCCGCGGCACCGCGGACGACGTGGTAGCGCACACCAGGCAGGTCCTTGACACGCCCGCCACGAATGAGGACGACCGAGTGCTCCTGGAGGTTGTGACCCTCACCACCGATGTAGGAGGCCACCTCGTAACCGTTGGTCAGACGCACACGCGCCACCTTCCGCAGCGCGGAGTTCGGCTTCTTCGGCGTGGTGGTGTAGACGCGAGTGCATACGCCGCGCTTCTGAGGGCTCGCCTCCAGCGCCGGCACACTGCTCTTCGCGGTGCGCTTGGTGCGACCTTTGCGCACCAACTGGTTCACTGTCGCCATAGGGTTTTGCGCTCCGTACCGACCCAAAAACGACAGGCCGGATGGCCGGCCTGTCGAAGACGCGGCATTCTAGGGTGATCCCGCGCCCTTGTCAATGACACGCCCCGGGACCACCCCGGGGCGCACGGCTTGCGTTGCGGTTGCTCGGGGCTATTCGGCCTCGGGCCCGGCCTCCTCGCCGGAGGGACCGGAATCCGCGCCTTCGCCCTGACCGAGCGAGGCGAAGACCTCCTCGGCCTGCTGCTCCGGCGTCGCCACCGGACCGGGGGCCTCCTGGCGCCGCGCGGCGTGGTAGGCGAATCCGGTGCCCGCCGGGATGAGCCGGCCGACGATGACGTTCTCCTTCAGGCCACGCAGGTCGTCTCGGATGCCGCGGGTCGCAGCCTCGGTGAGCACCCGGGTGGTCTCCTGGAAGGAGGCCGCCGAGATGAACGACTCGGTGGACAGCGACGCCTTGGTGATGCCCAGCAGCGACGGCTCCCATTGGGCCGGCTGCTTGCTCTGCGCCTCGAGCCGCTCGTTCTCTTCGAGCAGCTTGGCCCGGTCGACCTGCTCGCCCTTGAGGTAGAGCGAATCGCCCGGGTCGGAGACGATGGTCTTGCGCAGCATCTGGCGGACGATCACCTCGATGTGCTTGTCGTTGATGCCCACGCCCTGGAGGCGGAAGACGTCCTGGATCTCCTGGACGATGTACTCGGCAAGCTTGGTCACGCCGAGCAGCCGCAGGATGTCGTGGGGGTTGGGCTCGCCATCGGCGATGGTCTCGCCCTTCTCCACGTGCTCGCCCTCGAAGACGGTGACGTTCCGCCACTTGGGGATGAGCTCCTCGTGGGTCTCGCCGTCGGCCTTGGTGATGATCAGCCGCTGCTTGCCCTTGGTCTCCTTGCCGAAGCCGACGGTGCCGGAGGCCTCGGCGAGGATCGCCGGCTCCTTGGGCTTACGCGCCTCGAACAGGTCGGCCACCCGCGGCAGACCGCCGGTGATGTCACGGGTCTTGGACGCCTCCTGCGGGATGCGCGCCAGGGCGTCACCCACGCGGACTTCGGCGTTGTCCTCCAGCGAGACAATGGCACCAGCCGGCAAGTAGTAGTGGGCCGGGATCTGCGTGCCGGCGATGTTCAAGTCGTTGCCGTCGCCGTCGACGAGCTTGATCATCGGGCGCAGGTCCTTGTAGGCGACCCGCTCCTCGGTGACCTTGCCGTTGGCGTCGGTGACCTGGCGCTTGTGCTCGCCGGTCCCGCGACTCTTCGGATCGGTGACCACGAGGCTCGACAGGCCGGTGACCTCGTCGACCTCACGCTGCACGGTGACCCCCTCGACGAAGTCGTGGAAGCGGACGTACCCGTCCACCTCGGTGACGATCGGGTGGGTGTGGGGGTCCCAGTTGGCCACCACCTGGCCGGCCTCGACGGGATCCTCGTCGCCGACGCTCAGCACGGCGCCGTAGGGGATCTTGTAGCGCTCGCGCTCGCGGCCGTACTCGTCCATGACGGTGAGCTCACCGGAGCGAGAGACGGCCACATAGCTGCCGGAGTGGTGCTGCACGGTCTTGATGTTGTGCAGCCGCGCCTTGCCGGTATTGCGCACCTCCACCTGGGAGACGGCGGCCGCCCGCGAGGCGGCACCGCCGATGTGGAAGGTGCGCATGGTCAGCTGCGTGCCAGGCTCGCCGATGGACTGCGCGGCGATGACGCCGACGGCCTCGCCGATGTTGACGCCATGGCCACGGGCCAGGTCACGGCCGTAGCACTTGGCGCAGACGCCGTGGCGGGTCTCGCAGGTGACCGCAGAGCGGACCTTGATCTCGTCCACACCCATCCGCTCAAGGCGCTCGACCCAGTCCTCGTCGAGCAACGTGCCGGCCTCGACGGCGATCTCGGTGCTGCCGGGCACCGCCACGTCCTCGGCCACGACGCGGCCGAGCACCCGCTCGGCGAGGGTCTCGACGACGTCCCCGCCCTCGATGATCGGGGTCTGCACGAGGCCATCGGTGGTGCCGCAGTCTTCCTCGGTGACCACCAGGTCCTGCGAGACGTCCACCAGGCGGCGGGTCAGGTAGCCGGAGTTGGCCGTCTTGAGCGCCGTATCGGCCAGGCCCTTCCGGGCGCCGTGGGTGGAGATGAAGTACTGCAGGACGTTGAGGCCCTCGCGGAAGTTGGCCGTGATCGGCGTCTCGATGATCGAACCGTCGGGTTTGGCCATCAGGCCGCGCATGCCGGCGAGCTGGCGGATCTGCGCGGCCGAGCCACGGGCACCGGAGTCCGCCATGATGAAGATGGAGTTCAGGGACTTCTGCTCGGTCTCGTTGCCCTCGGCATCGATGACCGTCTCCTTGCCCATCTTCTCCATCATGGCGCCGGCGACCTGGTCGTTGGTGTGCGCCCAGATGTCGACGACCTTGTTGTAACGCTCGCCGCTGGTAACGAGCCCGGAGGCGTACTGGTCCTCGATCTCGCGGACCTCCTCCTCGGCCGAGCGCAGGGCCTCCTCCTTGTCCGTAGGCACCTCCATGTCGTCAACGCCGATGGAGACGCCGGCCTTGGTGGAGTAGAAGAAGCCTGTGTACATCAGCTGGTCGGCGAAGATGACAGTGCCCTTGAGGCCGACGCGGCGGTAGCAAGCGTTAACCAGCCCGGAGATGCCCTTCTTGTCGAGCTCGCGGTCGACGGCCTCGAAGGGCAGGCCGTCAGGGACGATGTCGAACAGCAGGGCACGCCCGATGGTGGTCTGCCGGCGTTGAACGCGCTCGACCAGCTCACCGGTGTCGTCGAAGACGCGCTCGCGGACACGCACCTCGATCCGCGCACCGAGTTCGGCGGCGCCGGTCTGGTAGGCGCGGTGGACCTCTTCGACACCGGACAGCCGCATCCCCTCACCGCGGGCGTTCACGCGCTCGCGGGTCATGTAGTAGATGCCCAGCACCACGTCCTGGGAGGGGACGATGATCGGCTCCCCCGAGGCCGGCGAGAGGATGTTGTTGGTGGACATCATCATCGCCCGCGACTCGAGCTGCGCCTCGAGCGACAGCGGCACGTGCACCGCCATCTGGTCGCCGTCGAAGTCGGCGTTGTAGGCGGTGCACACCAGCGGGTGGAGCTGGATGGCCTTGCCCTCGATGAGCACCGGCTCGAAGGCCTGGATGCCGAGGCGGTGGAGCGTCGGTGCGCGGTTGAGCAGCACCGGATGCTCGCGGATGACCTCGTCGAGGATGTCCCAGACCTCGCCGGTCTCACGCTCGACCATCTTCTTGGCCGCCTTGATGGTGGTGGCCAGGCCGCGGCGCTGCAGCTTGGAGAAGATGAACGGCTTGAACAGCTCCAGCGCCATGCGCTTGGGCAGGCCACACTGGTGCAGGCGCAGCGTCGGGCCGACCACGATCACGGAACGGCCGGAGTAGTCGACGCGCTTGCCCAGCAGGTTCTGCCGGAAGCGCCCCTGCTTGCCCTTGATCATGTCGGCCAGGGACTTGAGCGGGCGCTTGTTGGTGCCGGTGATCGCCCGGCCGCGGCGGCCGTTGTCGAGCAGGGCGTCGACGGACTCCTGGAGCATGCGCTTCTCGTTGCGCACGATGATGTCCGGTGCGGCCAGCTCCAACAGCCGCTTGAGGCGGTTGTTGCGGTTGATCACCCGCCGGTACAGATCGTTGAGATCCGAGGTGGCGAAGCGACCGCCGTCGAGCGGCACCAGCGGGCGCAGGTCCGGCGGCAGGACCGGCAGGACGGTCATGATCAGCCACTCGGGCTTGTTGCCGGACTCGAGGAACGCCTCGAGCAGCTTGAGCCGCTTGGACAGGCGCTTGATCTTGGACTCGGAACCGGTGGCCTCGATGTCGTCACGCAGCCGGCGCGCCTCGGCCTCCAGGTCCATGCCCTTGAGGATCTCGAGCACCGCCTCGGCACCCATGCGGGCGTCGAACTCGTCGCCGTGCTCCTCGACGGCCTCGAGGTACTGCTCGTCGGTCAGCAACTGCCCCTGCTCGAGCGGGGTCATGCCGGGCTCAATGACGATGTACGCCTCGAAGTAGAGCACCCGCTCGACGTCGCGCAGGGTCATGTCCAGCAGCAGGCCGATGCGCGACGGCAGGCTCTTGAGGAACCAGATGTGGGCCACCGGACTGGCCAGGTCGATATGGCCCATGCGCTCGCGGCGCACCTTGGCGACGGTCACCTCGACACCGCACTTCTCGCAGACCACGCCCCGGTGCTTGAGCCGCTTGTACTTGCCGCACAGGCACTCGTAGTCCTTCACCGGGCCGAAGATCTTGGCGCAGAAGAGCCCGTCGCGCTCCGGCTTGAAGGTGCGGTAGTTGATGGTCTCCGGCTTCTTGACCTCGCCGTAGGACCAGGAACGGATCATCTCGGGCGATGCCAGCCCGATACGGATCGCGTCGAAGTCCTCCAGCTGAGCACCCGGCTGCTTGAAAAGGTTGAGAAGATCTCTCATGTCTGCTGCCCGCTCGCGCGTTGATCTCAGGTCGCCGCCGCTAGCCCGGCGGCTCGGACCCCGGGGCATCGGCCCCGGGCATCTGAATCGGTACGCCAGCGCTCAAGCGACGTCCGGCCACGGCCCCCGAAGGTCACCGCGGCCGCCGCACGCCCGGCGCTGAGCGCCGCTGTCAGTCGTCCCTCTCCAGTTCGATGTTGATGCCCAGGGAACGGATCTCCTTGACCAGGACGTTAAACGACTCCGGCATACCGGCCTCCATGCGGTGATCCCCGTCGACGATGTTCTTGTACATCTTGGTCCGGCCACTGACGTCGTCGGACTTGACGGTGAGCATCTCCTGCAGGGTGTACGCCGCACCGTAAGCCTCCAGGGCCCAGACCTCCATCTCGCCGAAGCGCTGACCACCGAACTGCGCCTTGCCGCCCAGCGGCTGCTGGGTGACCAGCGAGTACGGCCCGGTGGCGCGGGCGTGAACCTTGTCGTCGACCAGGTGGTTGAGCTTGAGCATGTACATGTAGCCCACCGTCACCGGCCGGTCGAAGGCATCGCCGGTGCGCCCGTCGTAGAGCGTGGTCTGACCCGACTCGGGCAGGCCGGCGAGCTTCAGCCAGCGCTTGATCTCCGCCTCGTTGGCGCCGTCGAACACCGGCGAGGCCACGGGCACGCCGCCGCTCAGGTTGCGGCAGAGCTCATGGAGTTCGGCCTCGGTGAGCGTCTCGAGTTCCTCCTTGCGCCCGGAGGCGTTGTAGATCTCGGAGAGGTAGCCGCGCAGCTCCTCGGCCTGGGCCTGCTGCTCGAGCATCTGCCCGATCTGGTGGCCGAGCCCACGTGCCGCCCAACCGAGGTGGGTCTCGAGCACCTGCCCGACGTTCATCCGCGACGGGACACCGAGCGGCGACAGGACGACCTCCACCGGCGTGCCGTCGTCCATGAAGGGCATGTCCTCTTCGGGGACGATCATGGAGATCACGCCCTTGTTGCCGTGGCGGCCGGCGAACTTGTCGCCGGGCTGCAGGCGGCGCTTGACGGCCAGATGGACCTTGACGGTCTTGAGCACGCCCGGAGAGAGGTCGTCACCGGCCGTGATCTTCTCCTTCTTCTCCTGGAAGCGACGCTCGAAGCGGTCGTTCTGGGTCTCCAGCTGGTGGCGCACGGCCTCGAGCTGCTGGTTGACCTCCTCGTCGCGCATGCGGATCTCGAACCAGCGCTCACGCGGCAGGTCCTGCAGATACGCCTCGGTGACCTCGGCGCCGCTGCCCAGCCCCTTGGGACCGCCCTCGGCAACCTTGCCGACGAGCAGCTTCTCGAGCCGAGCGTAGGCGTCGTCCTCGAAGATGCGCTTCTCGTCGTCGAGGTCCTTGCGCACCCGGGCAATCTCCTCGCGCTCGATGGCGCGGGCGCGCTCGTCCTTCTCGACGCCGTCGCGGGTGAAGACCTGGACGTCGATGACGGTGCCGTCCATGCCGGTGGGCACACGCAGCGAGGTGTCCTTCACGTCGGAGGCCTTCTCACCGAAGATCGCCCGCAGCAGCTTCTCCTCCGGCGTCAGCTGGGTCTCGCCCTTGGGCGTGACCTTGCCGACGAGGATGTCACCGGCCTTGACCTCCGCACCGATGTAGACGATGCCCGACTCATCGAGGCGGGAAAGGGCCGACTCGGAGACGTTGGGGATGTCGGCGGTGATCTCCTCACTGCCGAGCTTGGTGTCCCGGGCGACGCAGGTCAGCTCCTCGATGTGGACGGAGGTGTAGCGATCCTCCTTGACCAGCTTCTCGGAGATGAGGATCGAGTCCTCGAAGTTGTAGCCATTCCAAGGCATGAAGGCGACGAGCATGTTCTGGCCCAGGGCCAGCTCGCCCATGTCCGTGGACGGCCCGTCCGCCAGGGCGTCGCCCCGGGCGACGTGATCGCCGACGTGTACCAGCGGCTTCTGGCTGAAGCAGGTGTTCTGGTTGGAACGGGTGTACTTGGTCAGGCTGTAGATGTCGACGCCCGGCTCGCCCGGGGTGGTCTCGTCGTCGTCGACGCGCACGACGATCCGGCTCGAGTCGACCTGCTCGACGACGCCGCCGCGCTCGGCGGTGACGATGACGCCGGAGTCACGGGCGACGGTGCGCTCCATGCCGGTGCCCACCAGCGGCTTGTCGGCACGCAGCGTCGGCACGGCCTGGCGCTGCATGTTCGCACCCATCAGCGCGCGGTTGGCGTCGTCGTGCTCGAGGAACGGCACCAGCGAGGCGGCCACCGACACGATCTGGCGCGGCGAGACGTCCATGTACTGGACGCGGTCCGCCGTGGCCATGGTGAACTCGTTCTGGTGACGGCACGAGATCAGGTCGTCGGCAAGGTGGCCGTTCTCGTCCACGCGGGCGTTGGCCTGCGCGATGACGTAGCGCGACTCCTCGATCGCCGAGAGGTACTCCACCTGATCGGTGACCTGACCGTCGACGACCTTGCGGTAGGCGGTCTCGAGAAAGCCGTAGCGGTTGGCCTGGGCGTAGACGGCCAGCGAGTTGATCAGGCCGATGTTCGGCCCCTCCGGCGTCTCGATCGGGCAGACGCGACCGTAGTGGGTCGGGTGCACGTCACGGACCTCGAAGCCCGCCCGCTCGCGGGTCAGGCCGCCGGGGCCCAGTGCCGAGATGCGCCGTTTGTGGGTCACCTCGGAGAGCGGGTTGTTCTGGTCCATGAACTGCGACAGCTGCGAGGAGCCGAAGAACTCCTTGATGGCCGCGGCCACCGGCTTCGCGTTGATCAGCTCCTGGGGCATCAGCCCCTCGCTCTCAGCCAGGGAGAGGCGCTCCTTGACGGCACGCTCGACGCGCACCAAGCCGACTCGGAAGACATTCTCGGCCATCTCACCGACGGAGCGCACGCGGCGGTTGCCCAGGTGGTCGATGTCGTCGACCTGGCCGTTGCCGTTGCGGATGTCGATCAGCTCGCGGAGCACGTCGAGGATATCGGAGCTCTCGCCGTAACGCTCGAGCAGGTCAGCGGCGTCCCTGTCCTCGTTGCCGAGGCCCGCGAAGTACTTGCCGTCGAAGAGGATGCCCGGGCCACGGACCTCGTCGCGGCCGACGCGCAGGTTGAACTTCATCCGCCCCACCGGCGACAGATCGTAGCGGTCGCTGGTGAAGAACAGGGTGTGGAAGAGGTTCTCCGCGGCGTCCTTGGTCGGCGGCTCGCCGGGACGCATCATGCGGTAGATCTCGACCAGCGCCTCCATCTGGCTGCGGGTGGCGTCGGCAGCCAGGGTGGTGGACATGTACGGGCCGCGGTCGAGGTCGTTGACGAACAGCGTCTCGATCTCGCGGATGCCGGCGTCGAAGAACGACTGGGTGATCTCCGGCGTCAGCGTAGCGTTGGCCTCGGCGAGGAGCTCGCCGGTGGCCGGGTCGACGACGTCGTGGGCGAGGATCTTGCCGGTGAGGTAGTCCTCGGGCACCTCGAGCTGCTCGACGCCGGACTTCTGCAGCTGCTTGACGTGCCGCGCAGTGACCCGCCGGCCCGACTCGACGATGGTCTCGCCGCCGGCGACGATATCGAAGCTGGCGGTCTCGCCGCGCAGGCGCTCAGGCACCAGATCGAGCACGACCTTGTTGCCGCTGCCCAGGTGGAAGCGGTCGGTATCGAAGAAGGCGTAGAGCATCTCCTCGGGCGTGTAGCCGAGGGCACGCAGCAGGATCGTCGCCGGCAGCTTTCGCCGGCGGTCGATGCGCACGTAGATCGTGTCCTTGGGGTCGAACTCGAAGTCGAGCCAAGAGCCGCGGTACGGGATGACGCGCGCCGAGAAGAGCAGCTTGCCGGAGGAGTGGCTCTTGCCCTTGTCGTGGTCGAAGAAGACACCCGGCGAGCGGTGGAGCTGGTTGACGATCACGCGCTCGGTGCCGTTGACCACGAAGGTGCCGGTGGAGGTCATCAGGGGCATCTCGCCCATGTAGACCTCCTGCTCCTTGATGTCCTTGACGCCGCCGCCCTCCTTGTCATAGAGCGCCAGACGCACCAGCATGCGCAGCGGCGCGGCGTAGGTCAGCCCACGGCTCTGGCACTCCTTGACGTCGAACGGCGGGTCGCCGATGCGGTACGAGACGTACTGCAGTTCGGCGTTCCCGGAGTGGCTCTGGATCGGGAAGACCGACCGGAACGCGCCCTCGAGGCCTACCTCGGTGTCGCGCTCGTCTTCGCTGACCTCGTCCTGCAGGAACTGCCGGTACGAGTCGACCTGGGTCGCCAGCAGGTAGGGGACATCGAGGATATTCGGGAGCTTCCCGAAGTCCTTGCGGATGCGCTTCTTCTCGGTGAACGAATAGGCCATCGGGCTTCCTCAGCGCTTGAGCAGCTTCTCGAACCAGACCGCGGATTCCCGCGGACAGCGTTGCCAAAGGGACCGCTCCGGGCGTAACGTTGCCTTGTCAGGCGCCCCGAAGGGTCTCTGCGTTATTCGGTGATGCAGTATCAACAGGCGAAGGCCGGCGGCCTCCCGGCCGCCAGCCCGCGCTTACATCCGCTTGGACGGTTGCTCGGTCCAGCTCACTTGAGCTCGACGCTCGCCCCCGCCTCTTCCAGCTTGGCCTTGATGTCGTCGGCCTCTTCCTTGGAGGCGCCTTCCTTGATCGGCGCGGGGCAGCCCTCGACGACCTCCTTCGCCTCCTTCAGGCCCAGGCCGGTCACGCCGCGCACGGCCTTGATGACGCCGACCTTGTTGTCGCCGTGGGAGCTGAGGATCACGTCGAACTCGGTCTGCTCCTCGGCGGCGGCGCCCTCGTCGCCGCCACCACCGCCGGCAGCGGGCGCAGCGGCCACGGCCGCGGCCGCGGTGACGCCGAACTTCTCTTCCATCGCCTCGATGAGCTCCACGACCTCCATGACGCTCATGTTGGCAATGGACTCAAGGATCTCGTCTTTCGAAGCGGCCATCTGTGTCTCTCCTATTCAGTAATCAGCGAGTGGACCCCTGCGGGTCCGGTGGCGTATGGCCAGGTCAGGCAGCCTGCTTGGCGTCGCGCACGGCGGCCAGGGTCCGCACCAGCTTGCCCGGCACCTCGTTGGTGGTGGTGGCGAGCTTCTGGACCGGGGCACGCATGGTCGCCATGAGCTTCGACAGGGCCTCATCGCGGGTCGGCAGGCTGGCCAGCCGCTCGAGGTGCTCGGCACCGTACAGCGTGCCGCCGAACGCCACGTTGCGCACGACCAGCGCCTCGTTCTTCTTGCGGTAGTCGCGCACCAGACGCGCCGCCGCACCCGGGTCGTCCTGCGAGAACGCCAGCAGGAGCGGCCCGTAGAAGCCCTCGGTCATGCATTCAAAGTCGGTGCCGGCCACTGCCCGCCGGGCCAGGGTGTTCTTGACCACGCGGAGGTAGACGCCCTGCTCACGCGCCTGGGCGCGCAGCTCGTCCATCTCCCCGGCAGTCAGGCCCCGGTACTCGGCGGAGACCGCGGTCAGGGCCTCTTGGGCCACCGCAGCCACCTCCTGCACCATCGCCTTTTTCTGCTCCAGACTCAGTCCCATCGTCTGTCTCCTGGGAAGGTTGATCTCCTCGGAAGTCGCCTCCCGGGAGCCGATGGTGCGCACCCCGTGGTTGGGATACGCGAATCGACTCTCTCGAGTCGGCTTCACGGTGGCGAAGTGCAGGCTCCTCGCTTGCGCCACCGTCTACGCAGGCGGGTCTCCCCTTTAAGCCCCGCAGGGCACCGGCGGTCTCGGACGGCTGTCGCTGTCAGACAGCCGGGCCGGCCTCCGTGCCGGCCAGGTCCGGCGGGCCGCAGCACGGCCCGCCAAGGTTCCGGATCACACTCCGAGGGTGCCCTTATCGACGCGGACACCGGCGCCCATGGTCGAGGACACGGTGACCTGCTTGATGTAGACACCCTTGGAGGTGCTCGGCTTGAGCTTGTTCAGGTCGGCCAGCAGCGCGTCCAGGTTCTCGCGCAGGGCCTGGTCGTCGAAGTTGGCGCGCCCGATCGCGGAGTGGATCACGCCCCCCCGATCGGTGCGGTACCGCACCTGCCCGGCCTTGGCGTTGCGCACGGCGCCTGCGACGTCGGCGGAGACGGTGCCGGTCTTCGGGTTGGGCATCAGCCCGCGCGGGCCGAGGACCGGACCGAGCTTGCCGACCACCCCCATGGCGTCCGGCGAGGCGATCACCACGTCGTAGTCGAGCTCGCCGCCCTGCATGCGCTCGGCCAAGTCGTCCATGCCGACGGCGTCGGCACCCTCGGCCTGCGCGGCGTCGGCGTTCTCGCCCTGGGCGAAGACGGCCACGCGCATCGACTTACCGGTACCGTTGGGCAGCACCGTGGAGCCGCGGACGATCTGATCCGACTTGCGGGGATCGACGCCGAGGTTAACCGCAACGTCGATGCTCTCGGGGAAGCGCGCCGTGGCCAGCTCCTTCACCAGAGCCAGCGCCTCGTCCACCGGATAGGCTTGGTTGCGGTCCACGCGCTCGCGAATCTGCTTCTGCCGCTTGGTCAGCTTGGCCATGGCTTAGACCCCCTCCACGTCGATGCCCATGCTCCGCGCGGTACCGGCGATGGAGCGCACCGCCGCGTCCATGTCGGAGGCGTTCAGGTCCGGCCACTTGGTCCGGGCGATCTCCTCGAGCTGATCGCGCTGGACGGTGCCGACCTTCTTGGTGTTCGGCGTGCCCGAGCCGCCCTTGGCGCCAATGGCCTTGAGCAGCAGGATCGCGGCCGGCGGGGTCTTGGTAACAAAGGTAAAGCTGCGATCGGAGTGGACCGTGATCACCACCGGGATCGGCAGGCCGGCCTCCATCTCCTGGGTCTGGGCGTTGAACGCCTTGCAGAACTCCATGATGTTCAGGCCGTGCTGACCGAGAGCGGGACCCACCGGCGGGCTCGGGTTGGCCTGCCCGGCAGGGACCTGCAGCTTGATATAAGCTTCGATCTTCTTCGCCATGCTTGCGTGCTCCTGTCACGGGTGCGAACGCCGGGTGAGGGCTCCCCGTGGGGTGAGACGCGCCGGTCGGCGCGTCGCGGTTACGTTTTCTCGACTTGGCTAAACTCGAGCTCGACGGGCGTGGAGCGGCCGAAGATCAGCACCGCAACACGCAGGCGGCTCTTCTCGTAGTTGACCTCTTCCACGGCGCCGTTGAAGTCGGTGAAGGGACCGTCGGTGACCCGCACGATCTCGCCGACCTCGAAAAGAACCTTGGGGCGAGGCTTCTCCGCGCCCTCCCGGACCCGGCTAAGGATCTGCTCGGCCTCGCGATCGGAGATGGGCGCGGGGCGATCGGGCCGCCCGCCAATAAAGCCCATGACCCGAGGCACCTCTTTAACCAGGTGCCAGGTGTCGTCGTCGAGCTCCATTTGCACGAGGACGTAGCCCGGGAAGAACTTGCGCTCACTCTTGCGCTTCTGCCCCTCGCGCATCTCGACGACTTCCTCGGTGGGCACGAGGATCTCACCGAACTTGTCCTCCATGCCCGCGCGCCGTATGCGCTCCTGGAGGGAACGCTGGACCTGCTTTTCAAAGCCCGAGTAGGCGTGGATTACATACCAGCGCAGTGCCATGGATCAGCCTCCGTGGCCGGTGATCATGCCGACCAGCCAAAGCAGGAGCAGGTCCATCAGCCAGAGGAAGATCGCCACGATGATCACCACCGCGGCGACAATCAGCGTGGTCTGCAGGGTCTCCTGCCGGGTAGGCCAGACGACCTTGCGCACCTCCTGCTTGGCCCCCTGGGCGAACGACCAGACATTCCGCCCCTGCGCGGTGGTGGCAAGGATGGCGACGGATACGCCGACAACGGCCAGCAGGCCGGCGACCCGATAGAGGAGCGGCTCGTCACCGAAGACGTAGAACCCGGCCACGGCCCCGAGCGCGAGAGCGATGGCTACGACCCACTTAACGACGTCAAGCGGGGATTTCGCAGTCTCTGCCTTTGACTTCATGGACCCTGCTACCGAAGCGGTCCGGCGAGCCATGCCCGCCGGACCGCGTCGTGAAGTTGGCAGGCCAGGAGGGACTCGAACCCCCAACCTGCGGTTTTGGAGACCGCTGCTCTGCCAATTGAGCTACTGGCCTGGTGTTTGATGACCTGAGGGTGCGGAGTTATACCACCCACACCCCCGGTCTGGCAAGATCAGTCGATGATCTTGGAGACGACGCCGGCGCCGACGGTGCGGCCGCCCTCGCGGATCGCGAAGCGCAGGCCGTCCTCCATGGCGATCGGGGCGATCAGCTGAACCGTCATCTTGACGTTATCGCCCGGCATCACCATCTCGGTGCCCTCCGGCAGCGTCACCGTACCCGTGACGTCCGTCGTCCGGAAGTAGAACTGCGGACGGTAGCCGTTGAAAAACGGCGTGTGCCGGCCACCCTCGTCCTTGCTCAGGACGTACACCTCGGCCTCGAAGTGCGTGTGCGGCGTGATCGACTTCGGCTTGCACAGCACCTGGCCACGCTCGACGTCGTCGCGCTTGATCCCGCGCAGCAGCGCACCGATGTTGTCACCCGCCTCGCCCTGGTCGAGCAACTTGCGGAACATCTCGACGCCGGTGCAGGTCGTCTTGCGCGTCTCGGTGATGCCGACGATCTCGACCTCTTCACCGACCTTGATCACACCGCGCTCGACCCGGCCGGTGACCACCGTGCCGCGACCCGAGATGGAGAAGACGTCCTCGATCGGCATCAGGAAGTCGCCGTCAACCGGACGCTCCGGCTGCGGGATGTGCTCGTCCATGGCCTCGACGAGCTTGATGATCGCCGGACGCCCCATCTCCGAGTCGTCGCCCTCGAGCGCCTTCAGCGCCGAGCCGGTGACCACCGGGATGTTGTCACCGTCGAAGTCGTAGTCGCTCAGCAGCTCGCGGACCTCCATCTCGACGAGCTCGAGCAGCTCGGCGTCGTCGACCATGTCGGCCTTGTTCAGGAAGACCACGATCGCCGGGACACCGACCTGACGGGCGAGCAGGATGTGCTCACGCGTCTGCGGCATCGGGCCGTCGGCGGCGGAGACCACCAGGATCGAGCCGTCCATCTGCGCCGCGCCGGTGATCATGTTCTTCACGTAGTCGGCGTGACCCGGGCAGTCGACGTGGGCGTAGTGGCGGCTCTCCGACTCGTACTCCACGTGCGCGGTGGCGATCGTGATGCCGCGGGCACGCTCCTCCGGCGCGTTGTCGATCTGATCGAACGCACGGGCGTCACCGCCGTGAGCCTCGGCGAGCACCTTGGTCAGGGCCGCAGTCAGCGTCGTCTTGCCATGGTCCACGTGACCGATGGTGCCGACGTTGATGTGCGGCTTCTTGCGCTCGAACTTTTCCTTGGACATGGACGGCTTCTCCCCGTGTTCGCTGATGTTTTGACAGGGCGTCTGCGTGTTGCGCCGTGAAAAATGGAGCCCATAACCGGACTCGAACCGGTGACCTCTTCCTTACCAAGGAAGTGCTCTACCTGCTGAGCTATATGGGCCCGCTGAACTGGCTATGCCGCCTGCGGCGGCCAACTGCCTGGAGCGGGTGATGGGAATCGAACCCACGTCATCAGCTTGGAAGGCTGAGGTTCTACCACTGAACTACACCCGCAGAACCCAAACGCCGTCGTTCGTACCCGCTGCCCGCCCGCCGGCGTGGCGCCGCTTTTCTGTCTGGTGGAGGGGGGAGGATTCGAACCTCCGAAGGCTAAGCCAGCAGATTTACAGTCTGCCCCCGTTGGCCGCTTGGGTACCCCTCCGGATACAGGATGCGAAATTATGCAGATCCGTCCGGATTCTGTCAACGCTGGAGCTGGCGACAGGATTCGAACCTGCGACCCGCTGCTTACAAGGCAGCCGCTCTACCAACTGAGCTACGCCAGCCCAATCACCGGAGCATCGTAATCACCATTGGAGCGCATCGCAATGCACCGGGCGCCACAAGGTCCCGAAACGGACCACCGACAGGCGCGATGCGGGGGCGCGCACGACCACGCGGGCCGTGGTACGGGTGCGGTAGACGGGCTCGACGGTGGTCTCGATCCCGACCCGGGCGAGATTCGCGGCACGGCGATCGGCCTCGACGCGCTTCCGGTGGGTGCCGTAGGAGACGGTGGGCCGGCCGTCGGCGCCACGGGCCAGGGCGGCGCTGAAGCCCGCCCCCTCCGCGGTCCGGATCCGCTCACGGGCGCGATCCAGGCGCAAACGCTGCGGTGCGGCCACCCGGTAGCCGACCTGCTTCTCGTGGACCCCCTCCTCGCTGCCGGCGATGTAGCCGCGCTGGCGCAGGCTGGCCACCAGCTGCACGGCCCGCTGCCGGTCCGCTGTCCACGGCGTGGCGTAGCAGCCCGCCTCGCTCTCTCCGCGCGGGACAAGCTCCAAGGCCGGGGCCGGCCCAGGCAGCGTCAGCAGCAGCGCAACCGGCAGCAGCCAGCGGCGAGCGAACATCAACGCGGGGCCTCGTGGGTACTCCAGTGCAGCAGACCCTCCAGCACCAAGTGGGGCCGGTGACACCAGCCCGGCCCGAGCGCCGGAGCGAGTTCGTCGGCGCCGCCGCCGGTGAGCAGCCGTTGCGAGCCGTCCGGGCAGGCGGCCAGAATCGCCTCGGCCAGAGCGGCGACGGCGGCCGGGGTGCCAACACCGATACCGGCGCGGATCCCGTCGGCGGTGGAGCACGCTGGCAGCTCCGGGCTGGCCGCCGGGCCGGGATCGGGCAATCGGGCAGTGCCCCGGGCCAACGCTTCGTGGAGCAGGCGCAGACCCGGGTAGATGGCGCCGCCGACGTGTCGCCCGTCGGCGTCGAGGCCATCGACGGTGATGGCGGTGCCGATATCGACGATGCAGGCCCCGCCGGGGCTTCTGGCCCGCGCGCCGATGAGCGCGGCCCAGCGGTCGACACCGAGCTGCTCCGGTCGGTGGTAGGCGTTGATGACGCCGGCCGCACTCGCGGTGCTGGCCAGGTGGTGGACCGGTACGGGCCAAGCGCGCTGGAGCGCAGCGTCGAGCTCACGCTGCCAGGCGCGGGAGAGCACGCTGGCGACACAAATGCGTGCGGGCGCCGCGGCGTCGCCAAGGCCATCCCGCAACGCCGAGACGACGCCTTCGGGCCCGGAGGCTTCGGCATAGGCCAGCCGTCCGGTCCGCCACGGGGCGGGAGCGGGCGGAACCGCGGCCCACTTGACCGCACTGTTGCCGAGATCGAGGAGCAGCTTCATGATGCGCTCCGGTGCAGGTGCGCCTCGCCGCTGGCGAAACAGGCCAGGCCGCGCTCGGTCTCCACACGCAACCGACCGTGCTCATCAATCCCCCGGGCCACGCCGCTGGTCGTGCGTCCGCTGCCCTCTAGGTGCACGGTCCGGCCGGCAAGGGCATCCACTGCCTCCCATCCGACGAGCAGCGGGGCCAGGCCGTCGCGCTCGAAGCGCCGCGCGCCAACGGCCACCCACGCCGCCACCGAGCCGGCCAGTGTCGAGCGTTCGGTGCCCGGCACCTGCGCGTCGGTGATTGCGCCGGGCGACAGCCCCCGGTGATCGGTGGCCGCCGGCACATAGCGGTTGAGCCCGACCCCGATCACCACCCGACAGGGGCCCAGAGGGTCACCACGCAGTTCGGTGAGAATGCCGCCGATCTTGCGGCCGGCGACGAGCAGGTCGTTGGGCCACTTCACCTGAACCGGCACCCCCAGGGGGCGGAGCCTCTCAGCAAGCGACACCGCCACGCCCAAGGCCAGGGGGGCCGGCGGCTCGGGGACCGTCGCAAAGTCGTGGACCACTGAGAGATAGATGTTGCCGAGCGGAGACACCCAGGCCCGCCCCAGCCGCCCGCGCCCGGCACACTGCCCCTCAGCGAAGACGACCCCGGTGCCCCGCTCAGCGGTCTGCAAGGCGTGCTCGTTGGTGGATGCGGGGCGGTAGAGGCACTCGAAACGCGACGGGTCGGGGCCGCCGGCGGCCACCCAGGCCTGTCGCGCCCGTACCGCGTCGAGCGGGTCATAACCGCCGGGGATGCGGTAGCCGCGGCCACGTACGGCGTCGATGCGCAGTCCAGCCTGACGCAGGCGCGCCACGGCCCGGGCCACGCCGGCCCGTCCGATACCGAGCGCCTCGCCGAGCGCTGTCCCGGAGGCGAAGCGCCCGTCGCTCAGTGTGCGCAGGAGCCGGGTCTCTGTGTTCTGATCCAGGTGTTGCACGGCCTCGGTACCCCGTCCCAACCTTGCCGGCGTGGTATACTGTACCCTTATACCGAAGACCCT